>CAIWXG010000314.1 GCA_903916555.1 uncultured Bacteroidota bacterium | reverse complement strand
TCAATCCCCTCTTCAATTCCTTCTTGTTTAGCGGTTTTAATCTTCGAGATATTATCTCTGTATGCCTTTAAACCGGCAAAGTATGCAGCCTGTGCTTCCTCGCTCATTTTAGAAAGCTCTGCTTTTTCAATCGCCTCAATAAATACTACTTGGTTTTTAAATATTTCAGGTATTGATTGAAACGTTTCGAGGTTTTTAATAAAGTACAACCATTGGTCTAAACGGGTTACCAACTCATTTTCTTTTTTGTTGAAATTGGGCATTTCCAAGTAGATATAGGTAAGTTTATCATACACCTGCCGGTTGTGTTGGTTTTTAATAGTATGTGTATGCACCACCTCACCTTGTTCTTTTTCATCGGCATAATCGCTAAACTTAAAATCTAGCAAACCTATGCAATAAACAGCTTTTAGGTTATAGTCCCACTCGCCCTTTATTGCCTGCCCGCTAATCGGGAATGTGGAATAATAAATTGTTCGCTCTATAAAATAATTTTGTTTTGCTTTTTGCAACTCTACAATAAATTTTTCACCTTTTTCATTTTCACAGTAAATATCATATACCGCCCTACGTTCTTCAATCGTAACAGGTAATTGCTCGTTGTTTCTAAAAGTAAGGTCTTTAATAAGTGTGCTTGTAGGCAAAAGGGCATTAAGAAAATCTATCAGGAAATTCTTATTGGCTTCTTCCCCGAAAATTTTTTTAAACCCAAAATCAGTAAAAATGTCTATGTATTTTGCCATAACCCATCATTTATATTAATGCAAATTTAGATTTTTAAAATCTTTTAGCTTGTTTATTAAATAATAATATTTCTAATTTCATCTTCCGTAAGCCCTGTTAAATCAGCAATATCAAGGATAGTCATTCCTTTTTTTAGGCACTTTTTAGCAACGAATAAAATCCCTTCTTCAATTCCTTCTTGTTTAGCGGTTTTAATCTTCGAGATATTATCTCTGTATGCCTTTAAACCGGCAAAGTATGCAGCCTGTGCTTCCTCGCTCATTTTAGAAAGTTCCGCTTTTTCAATCGCCTCAATAAATACTACTTGATTTTTAAATATTTCAGGTATTGATTGAAAAGTTTCGAGGTTTTTAATAAAGTACAGCCATTGGTCTAAACGGGTTACCAACTCATATTCTTTCTTATTGAAATTGGGCATTTCTAAGTAAATATAGGTAAGTTTATCATACACTTGCCGGTTGTGTTGGTTTTTAATAGTATGTGTATGTACTACCTCGCCCTGTTCGCTTTCATCGGCATAATCGCTAAACTTAAAATCGAGCAAACCTATGCAATAAACAGCCTTTAGGTTGTAATCCCACTCGCCCTTTATTGCCTGCCCGCTAATAGGGAATGTGGAATAATAAATAGTACGCTCTATAAAATAATTTTGTTTTGCTTTTTGTAGCTCTACTATAAACTTTTCGCCTTTTTCATTTTCGCAATAAATATCATAAACAGCTCTTCGTTCTTCTATTGTTACCGGTAATTGCTCGGTATTTTTAAAAGTAAGGTCTTTAATAAGGGTGCTTGTAGGCAATAGGGCATTAAGAAAATCAATGAGGAAATTTTTATTTGCCTCTTCCCCAAAAATTTTCTTAAAACCGAAATCAGTAAAAATGTCTATATACTTTGCCATACCCCGTTAATTATATTAATGCAAATTTAGATTTTTTTTGGATGTAAGTAGGACGAATATAAATAACTCATTTGTACTAAAATATTTATCTTAATTTATGCAATATAAATTAAACCATACACATATATACAGTAATACAAAACTAAAAATAGTAGCTTTGTATTACTGTATATATGTATAGTTTGATTCTAATACACATGTTGTCCGCCATTAATACTTAAATTAGCACCGGTAATAAAATTAGCATGTTCAGATGCAAGGAAGGATACTAAATAAGCAACCTCTTCGGTACCACCCAGTCTGCCTAATGGTATTTGAGCAATAATTTGGTTTCTTACTTCTTCCTTTACAGCCATAACCATATCAGTACCTATATATCCGGGTGATATTGTATTTACTGTAATGCCTTTATTGGCAACTTCCATAGCTAGAGTTTTTGTAAAACCATGCATTCCGGCTTTTGCTGCTGAATAGTTTGCTTGCCCGAATTGCCCTTTTTGTCCGTTTACCGAAGATATATTTATGACTCTGCCAAATCCATTTTCTATCATGTGATTAATAACATGTCTTGTACAATTAAAAACACTATCAAGGTTAGTAGAAATTACGGCACGCCAGTTTTCATAACTCATTTTTCTAAATGCACCATCTTTGGTAATACCTGCATTGTTAACTAATACATCTACATGGCCCACTTCTTTAGCTATTTTTTCAACCATAAGCCCGCAAGAATCGTAATTAGCAACATCGGCAAAATAGACATCTATATTATAGCCTTCATCATGCATTTTCTTTTTCCATGCCATTGCTTTTGTTTCATTGTGATAATTGGCTACAACAATGTAACCGTCATCATATAATTTTTTACACATAGCAGTACCTAAGCCACCTGTACCACCAGTTACTAATACGATTCTCTTTTCTGTGTTTGTCATTTTTTGTGTTATATTTTGCAATGTAAATTAAATAAAAACGGGATTAAAAAAATATTTATTGAATTTTTTCTTTAAAAATTTGTTTGTAGTACTATGAATTAAATGTATTTTTATATATACAATACAATAAATTATTGATACATATAGGACGATAAATAATTAATATAGATGCTATAATAGTTTAAATTTATAATTTGACAAAGCGATTATGATTTTATTTCAATAATATTTAGATTAATTCGTTGAAAATTCTTGCATAAATTGTGTTTAATATTACTTTTGCATCGAAATAGTAAACGTTATTTCATAGGCAGCCTTGAAAACTGTATTTTATTGTATGTAAAATATTATTTCAATAAATTGTCTTATTTAAAGAACCGGAACAATAATTATGGTCATTGGTGTATTAAAAGAACAGTCTTCAGAGCCACGTGTATCGCTGGTACCGGAGGTAGTTTCTGCCCTTGTAAAAATGAATGTTGCAGTTTGGGTGGAACATAATGCAGGCGAAACAGCCTTTTTCAATAATCAGTCTTATATAGATGCTGGTGCATTAATTAAAGACGGACAAGAAATAAGAGCAAACGCCGATATTGTTTTGTCGTTACAAGCTGCAAATATTGGCGAAGTAAAGCCCGGAGCTGTAGTAATGGGTATTTTCCAGCCTCTTTTTGTTCCCGGATTAATGCAGAAATGGGCAGAAAAAGGATATACCGTTTTTAGTATGGATACCATACCACGTACTACACGTGCACAATCTATGGATGTACTAAGCTCGCAAGCAAATATTGCAGGTTATAAAGCCGTACTTTTAGCTGCAACTCAATATTGCAGATATTTCCCTATGTTTATGACTGCAGCAGGTAGCATACCACCGGCTAAAGTATTGATACTAGGGGCAGGTGTTGCCGGTTTACAAGCTATTGCCACTGCCAGAAGATTAGGTGCAGTTGTAGAAGTGTTTGATACTAGACCTGCCGTTAAAGAGGAAGTAATGAGTTTAGGTGCAAAATTTGTTGAAGTAGAAGGCGCAGCAGATGCATCGAAAGCAGGTGGTTATGCAGTAGAACAAAGTGAAGATTTTCAACGTAAGCAAAGAGAAAAAATTCATGAGCATGCAAAAAAATCAGATATAATAATTTCCACAGCACAAATACCTGGTAAAAAAGCTCCTATTTTAATTACAAGAGCTATGATTGAGGACATGAGAGCAGGTTCGTTAATTGTTGATTTGGCTTCTGTAACAGGCGGTAATACTGATTTAACCGAAAACGATAAAACAATAATGCATAATGGAGTTACCATAATTGGTAACTCGGCTCTTGCAGCAACCGCACCTGCCGATGCAAGTAAACTATACAGTAAAAACCTTTTAAATTTCTCTAAATTAATCATTAATAAAGAAGGTGGTATCAACCTTAATTTTGAAGATGATATAGTAAAAGGCACTTGTATTGCACACGATGGTAAAATTGTAAACGAAAGAGTCAATTCTTTGGTTGCAGTAGCAAATTAATAAATATATTCAATAATCTAAAAAATTTAATCAATAATTATGGATTTTATATTACATTTATTTACAGAACCTGCCAGTTATCGCTTAATAACAATTGTTATTTTGTCTATATTTTTAGGCATAGAAGTAATATCGCGAGTTCCTGCCGTGTTACATACCCCATTAATGAGTGGTGCAAATGCCATACATGGTGTAGTTATTATAGGTGCTATCATTGTAATGGGTGAGGCAACAGATATATTCTCGCAAGTATTAGGTTTCTTAGCCGTAGTATTAGGAACATTAAATGTGGTTGGTGGTTTTGTTGTTACAGACAGAATGTTGGAAATGTTTGATAAAAAGAAGAAAAAATAATTCACAATATATTTTTAATAATAGTAGTTTTTTTAATTCAAAAAACAATGGATCAAAATATATCAACTTTAATTTTAAATCTCGCTTACCTAATAGGTTCTATAACTTTTATTATAGGTCTTAAAATGTTATCGCACCCCGAAACTGCCCGTAAGGGTAATATGATTGCAGCTGTAGGTATGACAATTGCCATTCTGGGTACTATTTTCTTAAAAGTAGGTGGTGATAATGTAGCAATAAAATATGTAATCATTTTTGCAGGTTTAATTATTGGTACAGTTGTAGGTTTTATTGCTGCCAAGAAAGTACAAATGACAGCAATGCCCGAAATGGTAAGCTTGTTTAATGGTATGGGTGGTGCTTGCGCCATGCTTATATCCTTAATCGAGTTTCATATAGATGACAAACCTGCAATAGGCAAACTGGTAATTATTGTTTTAGGAATGATAATAGGTACAGTATCTTTTGCAGGTAGTATTATTGCTTGGGGTAAATTAAACGGTAAAATAAAAGATAAAACGATACCGGGCGGACAAATTATTAACTTTATTCTGTTTGGTGGTATTATCATTTTATCAACCGTTGTAATTGGTGGTTTTGCACCCGACCTTACAATCTATTTATTTTACGGTATTTTATCGTTAGCAGCTATTTACGGTATCTTATTTGTAATGCCGATTGGTGGTGCAGATATGCCGGTGGTAATATCGCTTTTAAACTCCTTTACCGGTGTTGCAGCAGCATTTGGTGGTTTCCTTTACGACAATCCGGTAATGCTTACAGGTGGTATTTTAGTTGGTTCTGCCGGTACTATTTTAACTATATTAATGTGTAAAGCAATGAACCGTTCCTTGAAAAATGTATTGATAGGTTCGTTTGGTGGAGCTAAAGCAGGTGTAGCGGGTGTAGCTAAAGAACAAGGTAATTTTAAAGAAATTTCGCTGAATGATACTGCTGTATTAATGGCGTATGCACAGAGAGTGATGATAATACCCGGTTATGGGCTGGCAGTTGCACAAGCACAACATACATGTCACGAATTAGAAAAGATATTAGAAGAAAGAGGCGTAGAAGTAGTTTATGGTATTCATCCGGTTGCCGGACGTATGCCGGGACACATGAACGTATTATTGGCTGAGGCAGATGTGCCTTATGAGAAACTTTTGGAAATGGAAGATGCCAACGACCAAATGGGAAGTACTAACGTTGTATTGATTCTTGGTGCGAATGACGTAGTAAACCCTGCTGCTAAAGAGGACCCTGCAAGTCCTATTTATGGTATGCCAATTTTAGAAGTTGAAAAAGCCGAACATGTAATTGTTAATAAACGTAGTATGAAACCCGGATATGCAGGTATTGAGAACGAATTATTTTTCCGTCCTAAAACATCTATGTTATTTGGAGATGCCAAAAAAGTACTTCAAAATTTAATAGCAGAATTAAAGCAAGTATAAAAAGTATATATTTCAGAAAGTAGCTAGTTGAAAAACATCTGATATAATGAAGAATAAACTTCAAAATATCAGATGTTTTTTTAACTGGTAGTTATATTTTTGTTTTTTGTAAAAAAATAATATTTAAAAACTTGCTGAATCTAAAATAATAACTAAATTTGAACATGATTAATAAGAAAAACCGCACCTTTATCAAGGTCGCAATCGTAATTTTATCTTTCGCAGCTATTAGTTATTTTTCTTGCACAAAAGTAGGAAAAGCACCTATTTGCAATGGTGTAAAGTGTTTTAATGGTGGTTTTTGTAATGATTCTTTTGCAAATGCGCAATATCTAAAACAATGGAAAGATAAAGATACTCTTGATCCAAGTTATGTTTATAGAGATTCCCCTAATGGCAAATGTATGTGTCCGGTAGGTTTTGAGGGAAAATATTGTGAGAAAGCTAAAATTAGCAAGTATTTTGGTACGTGGTATGTAAAACAAGTTTATATAGGTAGCGATTCTGCAACTTATGTAGGTAAAGATTCTTTATATTCCATTGTAATAGATACAACAAATACCC
>CAIWXG010000313.1 GCA_903916555.1 uncultured Bacteroidota bacterium | reverse complement strand
TCAACTAAATTTAGGATTAAGAAAAAATAGTGTCAACCAAAATCAGGATTAAGAAAAACTGGTGTCAACCAGAATCAGGATTATCAGCAAAATGTGTCAACCAAAACCAGGACGAGACAATATTCAAATAGATAATCCTAAAAACAGCTACGCACTATTTGCATATTATTTATTCTCAACCATAATTAATTCATAATACTCCCCTATATCTTCAAAAATATGTTCTAATTCTGCTATACTTTCTGTGTTTACTAACCTATTTCTAAATTCTTTTACATGCGATAGCCCTTTTAAATAGCTTGCATAATGGCATCGCATCTCTAAAATACCTATTTTTTCATCTTTCCATTTTATGGCACTGTATAAATGCATTCTTATGGCATGCAGTCGTTCAGTAATTGTGGGTGGCGGCAAAAGTTCGCCTGTTGCAAAATAATGTTTTATTTCCCTAAATATCCATGGATAACCAATAGCTGCCCTGCCTATCATTATGCCATCTACACCATATCTGTTTTTATATTCTAATGCTTTCTGAGGGCTGTCAATATCACCATTGCCAAAAATGGGTATGTGTATTCTGGGATTTTCTTTTACTTTGGCAATTAATGTCCAGTCGGCTTCGCCTTTGTATAACTGGCTTCTTGTTCTGCCATGTATTGCTAATGCTTTAATGCCTACATCTTGTAATCGCTCAGCTACTTCTTCAATATTTTTAGTTTTATCGTCCCAACCTAATCTTGTTTTTACAGTAACAGGTAATTTTGTTGCCCTTACAACTGCTGCCGTTAGTCTTACCATTAAATCTATATCTTTAAGTACTCCTGCACCGGCACCTTTACATACTACTTTTTTTACCGGACAGCCAAAGTTTATATCTAAAATATCGGGATTAGTAGCATCCACAATTTCTGCTGCTCTTGCTAATGAGTCCTCATCGCCACCAAATATTTGTATGCCAATGGGTCTTTCATAATCAAAAATATCTAACTTCTTCCTGCTTTTAATTGCATCTCTTATCAATCCCTCAGACGATATAAATTCTGTGTACATTAAATCTGCACCATTCTGTTTACAAACAGCCCGAAAAGGCGGGTCGCTCACGTCTTCCATAGGTGCAAGTAAGAGCGGAAAATCGCCTAATTCTATATTCTCTATTTTTACCACTATTTAAATATCAATTTCTTTAACCACCACCTAAAAGACTTATTTTTCTGCAATACCATATACATAGCTCTTTCGCCCCCAAAATTACGAAAAAATCGTTCTACGCCTTCATCCATACTACCCTCAAGGTCAAACAATGTATTGCCTTGTTTTTTGGCTTCTTTAATAGTATGCCATAGCAATAAAGACATTGCCCTATAATTATTTGATTCCGGGTTTTGCCCACCCATAAAATAATAGCTGCATTTATTGTCCCATACTTGCCATACGATAGCCACAATTTTTTTACCTTCTTTAGCCACCCACAAACGGCATGCATCATTAGCAATACAAGCATTCATTATATGCTCCATTTCTCTAAAAGAATAGGCAGGTGTCAATCCTTTTTTAGATAGCGTTTCTTTCTGAAAATGATACAATTGTTTAAGATGTTCCGGCGAGTTACTCACAATCACCTCCCCTTCGGCTATCCTAATATTCCTTCGGGTTGTATCCTTCATATTAGCTAATAGGGTATCTTCGCTTTCATTCAGTTCTACCAAAAAAGTCTGCTGTACTTGTGGCGATAATTTATGATTTTTGAAAATACCTACCTGCCTCATTCCGGGTTGCACTGCCAGATGCCATACTTTAGATTTTGGAAGTTGTTTTATTAAATCTAACACGGTTTCATGTTCAAAATTATCGGTATTGCTTTCTTTTAAATCTTTAGGAAAAAATACCTGCGGCCCCATATAAGGCGTTAATTTAGGGGTGCGAATAAGTGTTAGTCCTAATTTTTTTTCTATCGGATAAGGCCAAGTTCCTGCAATACGGTCGCCCTTACGGGCTATAGCCACATCCCATTGCTTGCACACCACATCAAGCCACCAAGGCTGTTCAAACAAAGGTATTTCTTTGCTTGTTTCGCATAATTGTTTGTAAATATCTTTATTGCTCATATAATAGAAACAACTATTTTTTTATTTAAATTGTAAAACCTTTGCAGGCTGCACTCTTCTTATATATAAAGTAGGCAACCACATGCAAATTACGCATAAAACTAATGTAACAATATATAATATACCTATATGCCACCAAACAATCTTTATAGGTGCTGTGGGCATATAGTAAACGTCTTCTTTAAGTTTTATAAACCCAAAATGTAATTGCAACCAGCACATACCTAAGCCCAGTATATTACCCAATAATACACCGGCAAATGCTATCAAACCTGCAATACTCAAAAATATATTTCGTGTGGTCTCAAATGTCATTCCCAAAGCTTTAAATAAACCAATCATTGTTGCCCTGTCCACCATTAATATTACTAATATAGAACCCATGTTTATGATTGCCACTATAGCCATAATAGCCAGCAAAATACCACTGCTTACTTCTTGCATATCCAACCAATCGAAAAGGAACGAATAATTCTCTGATGTGGTATATGCCTCCAAGGGTGCTGCTACAATTTCTTCTCTTATTTTTTTAGCTGTTTGGGCAGCAAATTGTTCATCATCTAAATTTATTTGGTATGCATTAATACTGTCTTTTGTCCAGTTGTTTATTCTTTGTATTAAACGCAGGTCGCAAAGCCCGAAATACTTATCCACCTCCTCTAAGCCACTATGGTAAATACCGCAAATGCGTGCCTTGCGAATTCTGGGCATATTGCCACTACCGGGTTCCAGAAAATTTATTTGTACCGTATCGCCCACAGCCACATTTAATTTATTGGCAGTAGTAGCAGAAAGTATCATTTGTTTTGCATACATAGAATCTGTAAAATCTATGTGGTTGCCATTTAAAGTAATACCGGCAGCAAAATGATAGTCTTTATTTACACCCCGAATCAACAAACCCTCCATTTGCCCCTTAGCCTGTAATATTACCGACCTTTCGGCATAAGGGTAAACAGATTTTACGTGGTCTAATTCACTTATTCGTTTTAAAACCGAAGGATTATTGTAAATAGGTTCGCTACGGGCATTAGCTGTTGAGGCATCAAATAGCTGCACCTGCACATGCCCCATGAAACTAAATAATTTTTCTCTAATAATATATTTAAAACCGGTAACTACAGCCAAGGCAACAATCATTACAGCTACACTAAGGGCTGTAGCCACAATAGCAAGTTTAATAATAAAAGACGAAAAAGTACCTTTCTGTTTTACAAGGTATCGCCTGGCTATAAAAAATGGTAAATTCACAATTATGCCAAAAGTAAAAAGTAAAAATTTAAATCTTACAATTTTTATTATTATTTCACAATTTATAAAAACAAAGACACTTTTTAAATACAAAAAACAAGGATTGGGTAAAAAGAAAAATAAGTTTTTATTCCCCCTATAGAAGGGACTCCATTATAGAAATAACAACCCACACCCCCAATATTATCTTTACATTACCAATAACCTTTTTTTAAAATAAAATTTTGTATTAACAAATAAACTTTCTATTATTAAACAATAATTTGAAATTAAATGCTGCTTTTTATGCTAAAACACTACGTCCTACTACTTATAAGCCTTGTACTGCTTGCCTTTTGTACTACTGCAAACGCACAAATTATTACTACAATTGCTGGTATTGGTGGTATTGATACAACGTGCGGGCGATATGGGCGAGTACCTGCGATAAGTTGTGGTTTTGATGATATGAGAGGCATAATAGCAGATAGATATGGTAATTATTATATTGCCGACCGTAGTTGCGGTATCGTTTTTAAAATTGATACCGCAGGGTACATTGCCATTTTTGCCGGTGGCGGTACTTCTATGGCCGTAGGCATACCAGCTACTGATGCCGTATTGAGCTATATTGTAGATGTGGCAGTTGACGATACCGGTAATGTATATCTACCCGATGCCGCTAATTATAGGTTGTTGAAAGTAAATGTACATACAAATATAATAAGTATAATTGCAGGTACGGGTGTTTTTGGGTATTCGGGCAATGGTGGCCCTGCTACAGCCGCCCAGATTAACTATATATCCGGAATATCTATTGATAAGAAAAATAATATTTACGTATGCGATAATTTTCGTATTCGTAAAGTAAATTCTGCGGGTATTATCACCACAATTGCCGGTACCGGCGTAGGTGGCTACAATGGCGATGGTATTCCTGCTACAATTGCTCAAATATATGTCAATTCAAGCGATGTACATAGACCTGTAGCAGACACGAATGGCAATGTCTATATACCCGACCAGCAAAATTTTAGAGTCCGCAAAATAGATACTTTTGGAATCATACACACAATTGCAGGTACTGGTAGTTCCAGTTATAATGGCGATGGCATTTCCGCTAGCGCAGCAGAATTATTGGACCCAACAGGTGTTTTAGTGGATAAAAATAATAATATTTATATTAATGATAGGAGTGGATATCGTGTACGTAAAATTAATACTGCCGGTATTATTTCTACCATTGCGGGTACCAGTGTGCTAGGCTATGGTTTAGATGGGCAATTAGCTTATTTATCGCAGTTGTGTATACCCAATAGTATATGTAACGATACGGCAGGCAATATGTACATTGCAGATTGTTATAGAATTAGAAAAATAAGTGCTGCCGATGATGTAAAAAATGTAATAAACAAAATGAATATAGAAATACTACCTAACCCTAATAAGGGGGTATTTACGGTAAAATTACCTGATGAAGATAGAGAGGGCATACAAATAAAAATTACCAATAGTTTGGGCGAAACGATACCTTTTGTGTATAAAGCAAGGGATACACGTGTTGAATTAACTATAAACGAACTGAAAGGAATTTATTTTTTAAATATTAGAACACAAAAAAACAACTACACAAATAAAATATTTATTTATTAACCAATTACTAAACTAAACAAACATGAAAACACTAAAAGGTTTCCTGATAGCCACAGCTATGCTCTGTACGGTACACAATGTGCAAGCCCAAGACAGCACGGCCCTCATAAACACAATCTGGTCTTTGTATGCAAACGATACCAACAATACGTTTAAACAGTCTGTTATTTATATTGACAGCATGTTTGCTGCTGCAGGTTATACCGATTCGCTCTATTCGCAAAATCCACAACAAACTGAACAGGATGATATTCCCTTCTTTCAGTACCAAAAATGGAAAAACTTTTGGGCTACCCGTTTAGACGATGCTACCGGTAAGCCACATAATTATGCAGCAGAAATGAGTGCTCTTATTAAAGTAGGTAGCAGTCCATGGTTAGATTGTGCCGAACTGTCGGACTTACAAAACAGTTTCGGTTCTATATTGCCCGGTGGCAAGGGTTGGCATTATATTGGGCCGCAAAATATAACCGACCCCAGCTATTATGGTTGCCATTTGGGCAGGGTACTGCAAATTATTGTTAATCCTTCGGCTCGTAACGAAATTTATATAGTTGACAATTGGGGTGGTATCTGGAAAACAACCGACGGTACCACCTTTGCCGGTGGCGCCCCCCATTGGGTTTGTATTTCAGACAATAATCATACCATGGCAGGTATTGGTGCATCTAAGCTCATGGTCGATTTTACAACCATCCCATATACATTGGTCTATATTGTGGGGCAAACCAATGGACCCAACTGCATGTTATATCTATACAGTAAACCCATTACAGCAGGTATTGCCTATTCTTATACCGATGGCAGTACATGGTCTTTTATGCCCCTTCCCACTTCCATCATCAATTTAAGTACCGAAAACATTAACGACATTAAAATGTGGCCCGGTAATACTACCTCCCCAACAAAATATATGTTTTTCTCTACATCAACAAAAGTAGTACGTGCCGACATTACGGCTGGTATGGCTACGCCTGTTTTTACTGTATTAACAGATATTACCACATCGCCTATGTTTACACCCGGCGAAAATATAGGTAGTCGTTTTGTAGGGTATAACGAAATTACATTTCAATCAGGTTTCCCATCAACTTTGTTCGTTGCCACCTATTCCAATTGGGGCGAATATTACCCTTCAGGTTCTTATTTGTTTCAAATAAATAATTGTGCCTGTGCCACTTGCACAAGTTTCCCTTCCTCAGATATTACCAATGTTATTACCCCGGTAGTTGCCGGCTGCCCGATTGGTACAAACGAATATACAAGTTTAGGTGCCTGCACAAGTATAACTGTTAACCCTGTAGTACCTGGCACTTATACCCCTGCCTATACATGGTATTTTCCTGTACCCCCCCACCAGCAACAGGCACAGCTCCTTTACCCCATCAATGGTTTTTTGAAGTTACATCCGGTGGAATCGGTATGTCACATGTTTTTTTAGATCGCACTTCTTTGCCAGCATATACAAGTAGTTCAACTCGTCCTCGAATGTTTCGAGGATGGTATGGATTGGCGTTTGTAACGCCCCGTTCTTCTTGATTTTCCGCAGTGAATCAGGTAGTATAAATAAGCCCTTTCTGTGAAAGTATTCATAGAACCGAAATTAGATGAAAAGGAACATAGCTAAGAATTTTAAAAACAATTGTAAATTTTGGCAGGTAATTTATAAATTAGTTCTAAAAAGTCTAATACTTTAATTTAGCTTTGTCAGGTAAATGCCTTCGGAAAGAGTGGATCTCACATCTGGATTCCCTGCGGAAAATCTGGAAGAACGGTCATTGTAATTATCGGTATCAAAAGTTCCTTAGGCTTACTGCAGGCAGATTTTCTTATTTGCAGGAGTGGCTGCAAAAAAAAGGTGGAAATAATATTGCTAATTTAAACTATGGTTTGGATGTTGTTTTAAAATTGAGGCCTGTATCTTACCAGATGAAGGGGAATGGATACCATGATATTGGGTTTATTGCGCAGGAGGTACAGCACATTTTACCGGAATTGGTTTATGGCAAGGAAGGTCAAATGACTTTAGCATATGCTCAATTAACTGCTGTTTTGACCAAGGCTATTCAGGAGCAGCAAATTCGATATCAGGTTTTGGAGGAAAAGGTGGTGAAATTATCTTTATTGGTGGAACAAT
>CAIWXG010000312.1 GCA_903916555.1 uncultured Bacteroidota bacterium | reverse complement strand
GATCTAGCTGTTGGTGCTGTATAAACGGTAGTTGCATTACTTGCCGCACTTGCACCTACACACCCTGTTGTATTTGTATAATTAACTGTAACCGTTTTGCTGCCGGCACTTAACCATGTAATTACAGCAGTATTACTAGTTGATGTACCTGTACCGCTTGATAATGTAAAATCGGTACCGGGTGTACCCGGAATAACCCAAGAATAAGCACTCATACCGCTTTGGGTAGTATAAGTAGTTGTTGTACCTGCACAAACTGTTGCCGTAGGCGAAGTAGTAAATGTAGGTGTAGGTAATGCATTTGCTGTTAATGTGGTGGTAGCATTTGTAGAACAACCATTATTAGTTACCGTTGCGGTATAAGTAGTTGTACCCGATGCCGTTGGTTTTGAATACACCGGATTTAAAGATGTACTGCTATATGTGGTAGTAGCGGTTGCATTGGTATATAAGTTGGTTATTGGCGTCCAAACAGGCATTGCAGTACCTGTTATATCTACATTGTCGATAGCCCAACCGTAAGAATAGCCTGTAATACTATACGTAAACCGGATACGTACGTTTGCAACCAAATAACTGCTTGACAGGCTTATGGTTTGAAGTGCTAATGTTTGTGTACCTCCAAAAGAGGAGTGTGTCGGTGTGCCTATTGAAGTATAAGTACTACCACCATTAGTTGAAATCTCCACATCTACAACATTATCATAAGTAGCATTATAATCGTACCAACTATAAAAAGATAAAGTAGCAGCAGAAAGACCTGCTAATGAAATAACAGGTGATACCAGATGTGTAACATCGCCGGAAGCACCATGCGGGCTATTGGAATTGGTAAGCATCATCTTAGAACCATCGCTGCTGTTTACAGTAGTTGTAGATAAAGAATATCCGGTTGATTGTTGTGCAAATTGTACGGTTGATGTACCAGTAATATCTGTACTCCAGCCATCGGCTGAAATTGTATTATTGAAGTCTTCGTGTAAAATAGTTACAGAAGCGCTTGCCGTTAAGGTGCTTATGCTACCCAAGCAAAATGTAGTAGGTGATGGGGAAATGGCAAAAGATGCAGGTGTGCCATTTACAGTAGTAGAACTTGTTGCTGCACTTGCACCCGGGCAACCTGCCGCTGAAGTATAGTTAACCGTTACTGTTTTATTGGCACTTGTAAGCCAAATTAAGCTTACACTATTATTAGTAGTGCCTATGCCACCGGTTGAAATGGTATAATCGGTGCCGGATGTACCCGGCACATTCCAAGTATAAGCACTCATGCCTGTTTGTGTAGAATAAGTACTGCCTACACCGGTGCAACTGCTTGCCCCCGGCGATGCCGTAAATGTGGGTATAGGAGTACTGTTAACTGTTATCGTATTGCTTGCAGGGCCTGTAGTAGTACAGGTAGTCGTATAATTTACTGTTACCGTTTTAGTGCCTGCTGTAAGCCATGTAAGTGTAACCGAATTGGTAGTAGTACCACCGGCAGTAATGGTATAATCGGTACCCGATGTGCCGGGTATGCTCCATGTATAAGCACTCATACCTGTTTGGGTAGTATAAGTAGCACTGTTACCGGTACATAATGTAGAAGCTGGGCTTGTAGTAAAAGTAGGAGTTACGCTCGTATTAACCGTAATAGGTACAGTAGCTGTTGTAGAACAACCACCATTGGTAGCAGTTAAAGTATAAGTAGTGGTAGCTGTAGGTTTGGCATATACACTTGCACTGCTTGCACCTGAATATAAGGTAGTAGCAGCTGCATCGGTATATAAACCATTGCCGGTACTGTTTGGTGTCCATACATACGTAAACGGTAAGGAGTAATTGATGGTGATTGAAAAAGAGGTAATAGTACAAGTACTACTACCTGAATAGGTATTATCGCCTACCAGCGTCCAAGCACCTGTAGTAGTAGTGAAAAGAGGAGCCCATGTAGTGGAAGTAGCAGTATAGCCTGATGGTCCTACTCCAGATGCTGCTGCTGCTGCATACGGTGCCCCTACCGTATATGGATTGGTACCACTGCCAAAGGCTGTACCGCCTGTAGAACTAATAGTTGTATTAAAACCCGCTGTAGAACTAGTACCGCCTGCATTAAACAAATTTATTATCTGCCCGTTAGGTGCTTGTAAATTAAAAATATTGTCTGATGAGTAGCTAGCACTTGCAGCAAAAGATACTGTTACGGAAGTAATGGTAGCCCCCGCAGGTAAAACCGGTGTTAAAGAAGTATTGAAAGCTGTGCCTACCGTAATTTTAGATACGGAAATAGTACCTGAAGAAACGGTTACACTACCCGTAGTAGCCGTAGAAAGCGAAACAGCACTACTTGAAGGACATAGTGATGCAGAAGCAGGTGAAATACTAAAAGCAGCAGGTGCTACCGATAATGTGGTTGTATTACTTGCAGCACTTGCACCTGTGCAACCGGCTGCATTATTGTAATTTATTGTTAATGTTTTACTCCCGCTTGTAAGCCAGGTAATTACTGCAGTATTAGTTGTTGATGTACCCCCTGAAGTTAAGGTATAATCTGTACCTGATGTACCCGGAATGGTCCATACATAAGAACTCATACCGCTTTCTGTTGTATAAGTAATACTTGTGCCGGTGCAACTCGTTGACCCCGCAGATGAAATGATGGTAGGGGTAGGTAAACTACTTATTGTTACCGTAGCAACAGAAGATGTATTTGTGCCACCACCACTGCTACATGTAGTAACGCATCTATAATAGGTTGTAGTACTTACTGTGGGGGCATAATAAGAATTGGTAACACCTGCAATATTGGTATAAGTACCTGCAATTGTAGCGCATGATTGCCATTGATAGGTAATACCAGTACCTGTAGTAGCACCTGATAAAGTAAAAGAAGGTGTTGCACTGCCACAACCCGCTGTGGTAGCAGGCGTAGCCGTACCCGATGCCGGTGTACCTGAACAACTGCTACCACCTATAATTGTTTTTGTACCTGATGCACTAGGAGTTCCTGAGCGACTGATACATGTATTACTTGCAAAAGCAAAATTTGTTAACAAGTTTAAACCCAAGGCTATTGTATGTGTTGGTGTAGCACCGGCGGCAACATCTGTACTAACTAAGATATAACCGGTAGCTCCTACCGCTATGGTTTGAGCTGTAAAGGACGGAAATGCCAAAGTGCCTGCCGCACCGGGTGATGCTAAGGTAGATAAAAGAGTGGCACCACTTAAAGAATTGGTTGTATTATACCAACATTTTATATTTGTAAGGTCTGCACTAACATAAGAACCGGACGTTACAATAGATACCCCCGAGAGTGTTTCTGAAATAGTACCGCTATTATTGATACTATAAGAGCCTAATAAATTATTGGTAGTACCTGTACTGATATTCCCGGCACCAACTGCAACACCGTTAATGGCTACTGTGTTCGTAATTGTGCCGGAGGCTACAAAACCCGCATCTAATGGCACCCTATTAGTACCTGCACTACCACTTGAACCGGTCATATATATTTTTACAATTAAATTAGGCACATTATTGCAAGCAGCAGGAAGTGTAATACTTTCCGTACCACAACTAGTTCCTGAAAGTGTGTAAGGAGATCCTGTTATACCTGTTGCAACATCACCGGCACCTATATTATAATAAACGGTACCTGTATGTGGTCCTGTTGCAGATGAACTCGTTGTAAAAGACATAGAAATACCTGAATAGCCACATGTGTTTACCGTATATTGCCAATAACCACCTGCCCCCCATGTATTTGAATAAGAACCCGAACCACTAGTACAAACCGATGTTGTGCCAAATGTTACTTGAGTTACTGACCCTCCGGTTGTAAGTGCACTTGTTGTTAAAGACGTACTTGCTTCTGTTTTATTAGTAAAAAGTTGTATTGCAAAGCATAAAGCTACAATAGCAACAGACTTGATAAGACGAAATGGAAAAATTGGTTTCACGAGAAAAGTATTTAAGCCACAAATATCTATTTCCAATGTTACCTCAAGTTCTTTTTAATGTTACCAAAACATGAAATAATTATTAAGTGCAATAAGTATAAGTAGCAGTGCAGGTTATGTATTATGTATTTTTTTGTTTTAAATAAAATATGCAAAAATGCCCATGAATGGGCGGTGAAAACAGGAAAATAACACCATCCATTCAAAAAAAAGCTCGTCATTCAGTCCCTTCACTATGGGAACCTTCATCGGAATAGACATTTCAAGTTTTTAAAACTTGCCATATACAAACACAATGCTATTGTTTTATAAAACAGTTAAATACATACAATTTGTTTCATATGCAAGAATCTTCCCACTAAAATTACTGATGTACTTTTACCAATTGGGTACTCTTTTTTTAAAAGTGTATAAATTTACTTTTTTGTTTCCCTTCCTTTTCGTTACTTATCTTTGTAACTTGTAAATGATATTATGGGTTGCAATGATATACCGGAATTTTATGACGTGGCAATTATTGGTGCAGGCCCTGCCGGTTGTGCATGTGCATTGGCACTTAAAGATGCGGGGCTTAAAGTTTTATTAATTGACAAAGCAAGGTTTCCCAGAGATAAAGTTTGCGGTGATGCAATACCCGGAAGAGCAATAAAAGTTTTAAAAAGCATATCATCAGAATTTGGTGCAGCATTCGCAAATTTTCCTCATCACTATAAAACCCTGCAAACTAAAATATTTTTAAACGGACAGGAACTCTGCTTTACATGGGTACAGGAAGCCTATACCTGTACAAGACTTGAATTTGACAACTTTTTGATTAATCTGGTTAAGCAACATTCAGAAACTACAATTCTAACAGAAACTGAAATAGAAGAAATTGAACAAGATGCAAGTTTCATCTCCTTTAAAGCCAACAACAAATGCCACTCATTTCGCACAAAATTGCTCGTTGGTGCAGATGGAGCCCATTCTATAGTTGCAAAACAAATAAAACCTAATATAATTGACCGGAAACATTATGGAGCATCAATTAGGGCATATTATAAAAATGTAGCTGATATGAATGCAAATACAACTGAGATTTATTACAATAAAGAATTTCTGCCAAGTTATCTTTGGGTTTTTCCTTTTCCCGGTAATATTGCAAATGTTGGCTTTGGTATGGTTTCATCTGAGTTGGTAAAACGAAAGATAAATTTAAAAAAAACCTTCCTGCACCTATTAAAAAATACGCCCGAACTTTCAACGAAATTCAAAGATGCCGGTCTGAGAGGGAATATTGATGGATTTGGTTTACCATTTGGTTCCAATTTCAGCAAAATTTCCGGCAACAGGATTTTACTCACCGGCGATGCCGCAGCTCTTATTGACCCTATGAACGGTGATGGAATTGGGAATGCAATGCTTAGTGGTAAACTAGCTGCTTTACAGATAATAAAATGTATAAATGAAAATGACTTTACAGACAGATGCCTAAAACAATACGACAAAATGGTTTTAGACGAAATTGGTAAAGAATTAAACAAACATTATCGTATGCAAAAAATATTGACCCAAAAGCCAATTTTATTGTCGTTAATATTTTGGTTATGTAAATTTGAACCAATAAAAAGAAAGATACAACAATTATTGTAACCCAAATACCTGCCGACGCTCTTAATATGTCATTTTAATAAATAATCATTTATATTTATATAATATATTTGAATATAACGATATAGTAATCGTTCCCATGCTATATTAAGTCTAATTGATAATATTGTACTATTTTCTTTACCTTCGCACTCCAAATATATCAATGGTCACATAGTTCAATGGATAGAATAGAAGTTTCCTAAACTTTAGATCCAGGTTCGATTCCTGGTGCGACCACGATTATAAATAGCGAAAACCACATCATTACGCTGTGTTCTTTCGCTATTTTGTTTATTTTTAATG
>CAIWXG010000311.1 GCA_903916555.1 uncultured Bacteroidota bacterium | reverse complement strand
CGTGAAGTAAGTTGGCAATATCAAAAATTATTATTATTTGCAAAATTAATATCAATTTCATTTAATTCAAAAAAATATTTTTATTAAATTTGTGCTTTTGGGAGGTACTAAATAATTACAATACATGAAAATTTTACTTCATTTTTCATTTCTTCTACTAAATATAGGTTTGTTTAAATGCAATTCTTTTGCTCATCCTACTCCAAATAAAGCAAATATCATAGAAAATAAACAAGATACTATAAACAATAAATCTAATAATAAAAAAATTTCTTTATCTACAACAGTTGATAGTATTTTAGTAATTAAAAACTTACGTAAAATGTATGTTTATAATAAAAACATACTCCTAAAAACTTATAAAATATCATTAGGTACTACACCAATAGGTCCAAAACATTTTCAGGGCGACCGCAGAACACCGGAAGGCATATATCATATTTTTGATAAGAACCCTAAAAGTATGGCACATAAGAGTTTAGGAATTGATTACCCCAATAATAATGACCGCAAATATGCTAAAAGTTATGGGCAAGCTACCGGAGGCGACATTAAAATACATGGCTTGCTTAATGGCTACGAACAATACAAAGATGATTTTGTAAATGAAGACTGGACATGGGGATGTATTGCTGTTACCGATCAAGATATAGACGAACTATATGAATATGTAAAAATAGGGGCAATCATAAACATAAAACCATAATTATAAGTCTTTTAAATACTTGATGCTGCCTTATACATTAGTTCTATAATATTCACTACATCCATTCCTTCTTGCGCACTTGTCATAATAGCATGATTATAATTAAGAACATCTACTACGTTTTGTATTACTTTATCATGGTTACTCATAGAACCTTGATAAAAACCGTAGTCATTTGCTTTGGCAGTAATATTTATTTCTGGTAATGCCGCTGCTTTTGTTTGTTGATATTCTATTGTATTAAGATATTGACCACCAATTTTTATGGTTCCATTTCCAGCAAAAATGGTAATAGAACCCTCCATGTTGCGGTTATATGCACATGTGGTAAAATTAAAATTTATAATAGCTCCATTAGCTGCATTTAATACAAAACTACCTGTATCTTCAACTTCCGTATTATGTTTATGGGCAAAATTTTCTATTCTACCCATTGCATCAGTAATTGGTCCATTAAGATAATAAAGTATATCTATAAAGTGGCTAAATTGAGTAAAAAGACAACCACCGTCTTTTTGTTTTTTTCCTCGCCAATCGCTTCCATTATAATAATTATCACCCCTATTCCAAAAACAATTTACCTGTATCATATAAATAGTACCTAATTGATTGCATGCAATCAATTTTTTTACTTCTTGAACAGGTGGGTTATATCTATTTTGCTTTACTGCAAAAATTGTTTTTTGTGCTTTTTCAGCAGCTTCAATCATGTTTTTACACTCTGTAACACTAAGAGCCATTGGTTTTTCAACAATAGTATGCAAACCGTGTTGCAAGCCGGATATTGTATATGGTTCGTGCAAATAGTTGGGTGTACACACACATAAAACATCGGCATTTGTAGAATGTAGCATATCATTTAAAGAAGTAAAAAATAATATTTCCTTATGTTTTATATGTAGTTGCTCACCTACCACGGGATTACTATCGCATACTGCAACAAGTTTGGTAGCAGGATTGTTTATTATGTGTTCTGCATGGCGTTTCCCAATATTGCCATATCCGATTATTGAAAATTGAAGTTGCTTCAAATTTGATAAATAAATTACAAAGGTAAAGTTTGTATAATTAATGGAAACTAAAAGTTTATAATAAAACAAAACTTACAGCTTAAAAGATTTGGTATTGAATATAAGAAAGTACAATAAAAAATGATGCATACTAAAATAGCCGATCCTACTAATAGGAATCGGCTATTTTATATATTCAATAAAAATTATCTTACTTCTGCAACTAATTTCTTGAAAGACTCCGGCTCATTCATAGCAAGGTCTGCAAGTACTTTACGATTAAGGTCTATACC
The DNA here is from genome assembly GCA_903916555.1 of uncultured Bacteroidota bacterium. GTDB lineage: Bacteria > Bacteroidota > Bacteroidia > Chitinophagales > Chitinophagaceae > CAIYTT01. Next base: position 15,960 of record CAIWXG010000311.1, on the reverse strand, counting down.
TTTAGCTGCTAATTTACCAATAAAAGTAGAATAGTTCATACCTTCTTCGCGAATTGCTGCATTAATACGCACAATCCATAAAGAGCGATAATCACGTTTCTTTAATTTACGGCCTACAAACATGTAGCCTTGTCCTTTTTCTAATACGTTTTTGGCAACCGTATATACATTTTTACGTTTACCATAGAAACCTTTGGCTTCTTTAAGTATTTTCTTTCTTCTGGCTCGCGATGCTACTGCATTTACCGAACGTGGCATATCTTAAAATTAATGTCGTTATAAAAAATTATTCTTTCAATTTCTTTTTTCAAGAGTAAAACCCTTGTTTATTTCAAACAAAGCAAATGTTTTACCATTGGCTCGTTTGATTTGTGTACTAAACCATGAATACGCAAATGACGTTTTCTACCTTTTGATTTTTTAGTTAGCAAATGGCTCTTAAACGCTTTGTACCTGCGTATTTTACCGGTACCTGTAACTTTAAATGTTTTTTTAGCACGCGAATGCGTTTTCATTTTTGGCATAGTCCTAAAATTTGGGACTGCAAAGGTAATGAAAAAAATAATTAGAAAGTGTAAATTTTAAATTATTTATTTTCAGTTTTACTTTATTTTTTCAGAATGGATTGTAAAATTACTATTTTTTCAGTTGAAAAAATAGTAATTTACTCTCAAAAAACATCAATAACCAAATATTTCTTCTAAACTAAGCACTTTCAACTCCCCTATTTTCTGCAAATCTTCCGGTTTAATTTTATTTTGTGATGCTAAAACACAATAAGTAAATGTTTTTTTAGCCAAATTATCTTCGTGTAATAACTTCAGGTCATCATAGCCTAATTGGTCTAGATGTTCATAAATACGTTTACGTATATCTTCATTTAGTCCTTTGCGTTCTGCTGCCAAATAATTACTAATAATATCATATCTCATTATCCTTTCCGATTCCAAATCTTTTTTTACTGATGACTTAGCAGCTTTTATGCTATTATCTACCTTTGGCAACTGATTCAACAATTCGTTCATTGCTACCACAGCTTCATTAAATTTATCTGCCTGGCAACCAATGTATGCTGTTGCCAAATAAGGGTCTTCTTTTTTGTCGGGCGTAATTATTCTTGCATTAGTAGAGTAAGCCAGTGCTTTGCTTTCTCTAATTGTCTGAAATACAATTGCCCCCATGTCGCCACCAAAATAACTATTAAAATAATTTATAACCGGCTGCTTCGTAAAATCATATCCGTTAGGCATTACATTTCTAATCCATCTTATTTCACTTTGCACCATGTCGTAATCAGCAAAAAGAACTGTATTATTTGTTTGTGTAGTAAAAGTAAATACTTTAGGTGCGGGTGATGCTTTAAAATAATCCGGCATTTTATGATTTTTTTTATATAAAGTAATCAAATTCATTTTGGTCTCCGGTCCATAATAATTAATTGTGTGGCTATTACTGTTTAGATTATGTAGAATATCAATCAATTCTGCACTTGTTAAATTATTAATCTCCTCATTAGTCAATACATATTTAAAAGGGTTATCTGCACCAAAACGGGCATAACTCATTAACCCTTGCATTATGGCATTTTTATTATTTTTTGCATCCATTCTACTTTTATTTAAGCGAGCTTTCAGGCTCTTTAGCGCGTCTTCGTCAGGCATACAGTTATTTAATAAATCGTCAAATAAGGTTATTGCTTGCTCAAAATTTTCATTTATGCCTTCTATATTAATTGTGGTGTATTCATTGTCTGTATTAATATTATAGCTGCAAGCCAATTTGTAAAACTCTTTGGCAATAATATCAGCTTTTTTTGTTTCTGTACCTAAGAATTGTAGGTATTGAGCAGCAATAGCTAATTTTTTTTCATTCCATGTTCCTATTTTATATCTATAAGACATCTTGAAAAGTCCATTTTCATTATTAGGTACATATAGAAATTCTGCGGGGCCAATCTCCCCTTTTTGTATATCTTTATTGTAATTTAGCCAAACCGGTTTCAAATTATCTACAGGCATGGCAATAATTTTCTTTGCGTAATCAGATTGCTCATTTCTATTCGTTTCAACTGCAGTAATCGGCGGTTTTACAACTTTAAAAGTGTTTTTATCATCACCCTTTCTTTTATAAACAACAACATAATTGTCTCCAAAATAATTATTGGCAAATTCTACAACATCTCTTTTGGTTATTTTAGACAAACGATTGATATAGTCAACATCATCCAGCCAATCTTCTTCGCCTGTAAATGCAGACATTAATGCAGATGCACAACTAGAATAATCTTGATTTTGAAGCATCATATTTTTTTTCTGATTATTAATGATTGACAAAATCAATTCTTTATCGAACTTACCGTTTTTCAGATTTTCTATTTGTTCTATCATTAAGTTTTTTACATCTTCCAAGCTTTGCCCCATAGTAGGTGTACCTTGAATATTTAACCACCCATAATCTACAAGAATATTTGCACTTGCTGATGCTTTTAATAATTTCTGCTTTTTTATTAGGTTTATATCTATTACTCCTGCCTTTCCGTTAGTTAACATCTGCCCCACTAAATCTGCCAATAAAGCATCTTTAGAATGTACACCCGGGAACCTATAACCAATAGTTACAAATTCGGCATCAGGACCAGACACCTCTTTAATTACCGGTTTTACTATCGGAGTCTCCTGCTTAAATGTAAAATTGGGTAGCGGTTTTGATTCAAAATGTTTAAAATTACTATCTATTAATTTAATTACTTTATCGGGGTCAAAATCGCCGGAAACAATAATACCCATGTTATTAGGTACATAATAAATATTAAAATACCTTCTTATTTCAACTAAAGAGGGATTCTTAAGGTGTTCTATTGTACCTATTGTTGTTTGCTTACCATAATTATGATTCAAAAATAAGTTTGCAAGTAATGTTTCTGATACCTTTCGATTATTATTATCTAAAGTACGATTTTTTTCTTCATAAACAGCCTCTAATTCTGTATGAAAAATCCTGAATACCGGATTACCAAACCGTTCAGCCTGCACCCTAAGATATTTATCTATCGTGTTTGCCGGTATATCTTCGGTATATACCGTTTCTTCAAACGAAGTAAAAGCATTAGACCCTTTTGCACCTATAGAAGACATAATTTTATCATATTCATTTGCTATTGCAAATTTTGCAGCTTTACCCGATACAGAATCAATTTTATGATATATTTCCTTACGTTTATCTTCATTTTTTGTATGATTATACTCTTCGTATAACATTTGTATTTTTGCCAACAGTGGTTTTTCTGCTGCATAATTCAGCGAACCATAATACTCAGTGCCTTTAAACATTAAATGCTCTAAATAGTGTGCTAAACCTGTTTGGGTTGCCGGGTCAGTTTTGCTGCCTGCTTTTACAGCAATATACACATGCATTCTAGGCTCTTTATGGTTCGGACTAAGTATTACAGTCATACCATTTGCCAATGTATAGAAACGAGAATTGGTAGGGTCTTCTGTTACATATTTATACTTATACCCTTTCGCTTTTTGGGTTGCCCATCTGTGTTCATCCTTAGCATTTAATAAAATGCTTGGTATTAATAACAATACAAATAATATAAACTTAATATATTTCATATAATCTAAATGTATTTATAAAAATTAATCTTAAATATCTTGCCATAAAAGTAATATTTGAATTTAAATAAACATCTATTATTTATAAATAATCAACCCATTCCGTTTGTTTGGATATTTACTTTTATCTTGTAAATGCAATTAATTACTTTTGATTCATAAAATGGATAAGGAACATAACATTACTATTTTATCTGATTTAGGCAACTCCATTTCACCTGTTGCTCGCGGTTTATTATTGCAAATTTCAGCTAATATAAATATAGTTGATGTTACATTGAATGCTACAGAAAGTAATTTACAAGAAGCTGCTTACCATTTAATATCAACCTATCCCTATTTTCCTAAAGCTACAATACATATAATAGCATGTGGAATTTTTAATACTCCTTCTAAAATCCTTATTATTAAATATAAAGAACATTATTTTATTGCTCCCGACAATGGTATTTTACCAATGTGTTTTGGAGAAAATCTAAATGAAATTATTATTTTTCATGAATTCGCAACTAATTTTACTATAAAAGAATGGATATTGCACACAAAAAAAGCGTGTGAATATTTATTAAATAACAATCATGATATATCGTTTAATAAGCAAGCAATTATTAACACTCAACAAAATTTTTTACAACCTATAATATTAGGAAACAGATTAGAATGTAATATACTATACATTGATAGTTATGAGAATATAATATTAAGTATTACACGTTTACAATTTGACCAATTAGTTGGTAAAAGAAAATTTAGTATTAAAATAAGAGGCAAAAAAGACATAAATAATATTAGCAATAACTATTGCGATGTACCTGAACAGGAAGCATTATGTAAATTTAATAGTGCCGGTTTTTTAGAAATAGCCATCAGTCACGGTAAAATGACTTCCCTTTTAGGCTTACAATTACAAACTGCCAGAGAAATATGGTACCAAACAATAAAAATATTTTTAGAATAAGTAATATAAGATAAAGACTTAAAAAAGGATAACACAGGTTTCTAACAGATTATGCTAATCAATATAAAAGCGGAACGGGCTAACCAAGCAATTCTTGGCAATAATTTTATTCTTACCCCGTATGGAGCATTAAAACAATAGATATGAATATAAAGAGAGGGTATTATTATATTTACTATACATTATATGGATTTGTTAAGTTTTTTCCAAAACCAATTATGGGTATTAATTTCACTATTTGTCTATTTATGATTTCTCTTCAATTGTTTGTGGTTTTTTCAATATTATTTTATTTCGACCATTTATGTAATGTTGATATATTATTATACAATAATTTATATGTAAAATTAATAATATTTGGACCAATTCTTTTAATTAATTTTAATGCATTATCGTCTGAAGATAAATGGGAACGATATTTTATTGAATTTGATGATTTACCGAAAAAGAAGAAAATTATTTATAATGCTCTTTCTTGGATAATAATTTTATTTATTCTGTTCAATCTGTTTTTTTCTTGTTACTTACTTTATCATTGAAAATAAAAATGCTGAATGAGTATAAAAAGAGGGTATTATTATATTTACTCTACCCACGGTTGGTTTCGACCATTTTACGGTTTCTGTTTATCCCGGCACTCTTATACAAGAACAACACTACTATCCTTTTGGGCTTACCATAAACGAAGGCGAGAGCGGTACTATAACCCCAAATAAATTTAAATACCAAGGAAAGAGAATGCAAGACGATATTGGGCTAAACCCCTCGTACTTCCTGATTTTCCATAGGGGAATCAGGATGAACAGGATTTGTTGGCTGCATTGTGTTTATTATTCGTGTTGTGCAACACTCAAAAACGGTCGTCATTCCGCTTTTCGCGGAATCCCCTCAGGGTTTAGCAATTTGTACAAATAAACATAATAATTGTATAGCAAAGACAGCTTGCAGGTCATCAGGGGGGATTCTGCGAAAAGCGGAATGACGCTAATAGGAGCTTTAACTACTGTTCTTCCTGATTTTCCTTTATGCTTCCTGATTTTCCATCGGAAAATCAGGAATTCATTACATTGCAAAATAACGGTATATTTAAATTTCTTATTCAAATATACCAAGCTCAATCCGTTTTGGTCGTCATTTCCCAATGAAGCCCCTTTTTTCTGGGGCAAAATGTAGAAATATGCCTAATGGAAGTAAGTCGTAATTTTCCAATTCTTCCTTATAAACAGTAACTCACCATTTCAAAATAAATTTTGATATTATATTTTTGTTTTCTGTTTTCTATTTCTTGTTTTTTTCTTAACTTTATTAAATATTTAAACTTCTTTTTTGAAGAATAGTACTTCTTTTCTTCTTTCTTATTATGAAAAGAATGCTTTTGTGGCTTATTGTTTTGTTACTACCGGCAATTGCAAATGCACAGTTGAGTGTCCATTTTGTGGCTACTCATAATAGGGGGTGCGCGCCACTGTTTGTAAGTTTTAATGATGTGTCAACCGGTACAATAACAAGGTGGCATTGGGTTTTTGATACTTTAAGCAGTGCCGATACGTCTGCTCTCCAAAATCCAAACTGGGTTTACGGCACTACCGGTCATTATAATGTAAAGCTTATTGTATGGGATTCTTCGGGGCATGTTGATTCTTTAATTATACCTAATGAAGTTTATGTATCGCCACAGCCGGTAATTAGATTTGTTGCAGACGATACGCTATTATCATGTCCACCATTAACGGTACATTTCACAAACCTATCAGATACCGGTGCTTGTGTTCCTAATTATACATGGTTTATAGATTCTTCTCTTATACATTCTACCAATGCAAGCTATACTTTTACGCATCATGGTTTGTATAATATAACATTAAGCGAAACAGACTCCTGCGGATGCACAGCTTATTTATCCAAGTCTAATTACATTAAAATTGATTCAATTACAGTATGCTTTACCTCGCCAGATACAACACTTTGTAGTCCACCTGCAAGAGTATATTTTAATAATTGTACATCAGGAGCAACACATTATTCTTGGTATTTTGGTGATGGCAGTTCCGATACCTCTGTAAATCCTTGTCATATCTATTCAACATCCGGCATTTTTACCGACAGTTTAGTGGCTTCTTCAGCAACCGGATGCACTTCTTTTTCAACAAGAACTAACTATGTGAGTGTCGGGGAATATAGAGTTGGTTTTACAACAATACCTTCATCTATTTGTATTAATGCTCCTTTCACCTGTTACGATACGAGCTACGGTGGTATGTATCATCATTGGCAGTTTTCTACTATTACGGGTGATATTAGTAATTTAATCTCGCCTACACATATATATACTATGAGTGGAATTACGGCAATTATAGATTCTACATGGAATGCAAGCGGATGTAATGGTAAAGATACACAATATGTAATGGTCAATCCCTTGCCTATAGATTCTTTTTCAGCAAATAATTTATATAAATGTACCCCAAACGACACTGTTACATTTACACCACATATTACAAGTAGTGTAGGTGTAGCAAGTTATTTGTGGTCTTTCGGTGATAGTCTTTCGGGTGGTTTAGATAGTTCTATATTGGCAGCGCCTACACATATTTACACAAGTACTGATTCTTTTTCGATTATGTTAAAAGTAATAGACAATAATGGGTGTATTGCTTATGATACAATACATGACATGATTAATATACGACCTACTGTTGATACGATAGCTGTAAATTCAGATTCGGGCTGTGTACCCTTTACATTGGTATATCATACTTTTTTAACACCACATATTTCTTATATTACTGATTCTGTTAGCTTTGGCGATGGTACTTCTTCAATGAGTGATACCGGAAGACATATTTATAGTATTACCGGATATTATAATATTATTCATTATTATCATTTGCCGGGTGCATGCAGTTATTCCGATACATTACAAATTAAAGCAGGGAGTTTGCCGGTAATAGCTCCAATTGCAATACCGGATTCTTTATGCCCACTTACACAAATAGTATTAGTAGGCAATTGTACCAATTGCACATCTGAAATCTGGAATGTTGAAGGCGGAGGCGGTAGGGCAAATACAGATACATTCGCAACTTTTTTTACGATGCCGGGCAGGGCATACATACATTTTTTTGCTACAGACAGCGGTTGTACCCTTAATTATAACGATAGTATATATGTGCATTCTCCAGATGTAAATTTCGCTATATCAGTTCCTGATTGTTCGGACAGATTTACATATAATTTTACAAATTCGTCTTCCGGGGCAACTTCTTATCATTGGTCTTTTGGCGATGGTGCGTTTTCTAATGATGAAAACCCGCATCATACCTATTCCGGTTTTGGTACTTATACTGTTTCGCTAAGCGATACATCTGCTATTACCCATTGTTATAACAGACAAAAAAAGGTTATACACATGGACCCATTTCCAACAAATTTCTATTCAACTGATTCTGTAGCTTGTAAGTTAGAAAATGTACTTTTTGTAGGTCCGCTTACGAGTTTTGGGGCATATTATAATCAATATTCCTGGATATTCGGTAATGGTACTTCTTTCTTTAGTCCGTCTTATATTTACCCAAGGATTACAGATAGTGCAATAGGGTTATACCCGGACTTTGGTACATATACTGTTAAATTGATAATAGTTGATGAATATAATTGCATTGATACGATAACTAAATTAGATTTCGTGCACATAACCGGTCCAACCGGTGGTTTAAGGGCTTTGTCAAATGTGGGTTGTGCACCCTTTACGGTACATTTTACAGATTCAACAGCATTTATAACCGGCATACCTATAAGAAACAGACATTGGCAATGGAATACCGGTTCTTCTTTTGATATTGGTATTTCTTCAGATACATTTCATACATACCCATTAGGTAATTATACAGTAATATTAATAGATACTGATATAAACGGATGTTCGGGTGCAGATACGATTGCAATACAATCCGTAAAACCGGCAGCGTATTTTTATACTCCTAATACCAGCGTATGCAGGAATGTACCTGTACCGTTTTTTGATACGAATACCCATGTAAGCTATACTTGGTATTGGGGTGATGGCAGTAGCTTTCATGATACGATTCAGAACCCTGTACATATATATACAGCAAATGGAATTTATACCGATTCGGTTGTTATTACAACTTTAGCAGGCGGTGCATACCCTGTAGGGTGTACAAGCAAATATGCACGAAGTAATTATATAACTATTAGTAATCACAGTGTGCATTTAGGTTTCAATTTGAATGATACTTTTTCAAGGTGTCCGCCATTAATTATTTTAGCGACAAATACCAGTATGCCCTTATCTTATTATAACTATAAATGGAAATTCGGTTTAGATTCTATTACCATAAATTCAACCCTTACTAATCCAAATTATGTATATACTAATCCCGGTGATTATACTATAACTTTAATAGACAGTAGTATAATTGGTTGTATTGATTCTATTAAGAAAACAGTGCATATTGGTGGCCCAAGAGGAACACTGAGTATATTGCAGGATAGTATTTGTGTGTCGGGTAATATTAGATTACAATTTACACCAACTACAACTACTGCATTAGATTCTGTTTATATATGGTGCGTACCTCCATTCGGAGCATTTGTAACAGACACACCATCATTTACAATGTATTCTTATAGTATAGGTTCGTGGCTACCTTATGTAATTATAGATAGCAGTGGTTGTAGGGTTTCTGTACATACAACAGATTCTATCCATATTCTATTACCACCTACAATTTCTATTAATCATCCATCAGCAATATGTAAGTATTCTGCTGTTAATTTAGTTGCAACCGGTGCATCTAACTATTCATGGTATCCATCAACAGCATTAACTTGTTATAGTTGCGCAAATACGATTGCAAGTCCGTTAGAGCTTACTAATTATAGGGTAATAGGTACTACTGCCCCGGGTTGTAACGATACTGCATATACAACAGTACTAATAGATACATTACATCCGGTAACTATTACAGGTAAACCTGCAATCTGTTTTGGTAATTACGATACCTTAATTACTTCCGGTAGAGCATCAAGCTATTATTGGGCGGGCAGTGCGTTATCATGTTTTTATTGCGATACAAATAGTGTACATCCCGATACGAACAGTACTTATTATGTTATAGCTACAGATTCATTAAGTTGTCAAGATACATTTTCGTTTCAGGTAAATGTGTTTCCATTGCCAGTAATTACAATACTTCCGGCTTCTCCAAATGTTTGTGCCGGTTCTTCTGTACAATTAAATGCATTTGGTGCAGATTCATTTTCATGGACACCCAATATTGATTTGTCTTGCAACCTATGCCCCAACCCAATATCAACAATAAATTCTTCTTTTATATATAGTGTAAGTGGTACTGATAATAATGGTTGCATAGCTACTATAATACTACCTGTGGGGGTTATAAATCCGGTAGCTACTTCTATAATTGCTGATACTATTATTTGTGCAGGTAAATCTATTCAGCTTTTCGCTAGTGGTGGTAAGGATGATTCTGATTATTATTGGCTGAATATGGCTGGATTAAGCGAAAATTTTAGATACAACCCTATTGCCTCGCCTGATAGTTCTACAAATTATAAGGTGGTAATAACAGAAAATAGTTGTTTTAAAGATACACTTTCAGTAATTATTAAAGTTGCTGAAATACCATTATTAACCGTAAATCAATCGATTACAACGATTGCAGGTACTAATTTACAATTAAATGCAATCGTTAATAATAATATTGTTGTAAACTATTTATGGAGTCCGGTTACTGGTTTAAGTTGTGTTGATTGTGCTAATCCTATTGTAACTGCCGGAAAGAATACTGTTTATACGGTAACTGTAACGTCAGCTAATGGTTGTGTTGCTGAAGGTGTTATTAATATAGATTCTTATTGCGATATAAGTGAGATATTTATTCCCAACACATTTACACCTGAAAACCTAGATGGATTAAATGATTATTTTTTTGTAAGTGGTATTGGTATCAATTTAGTTAAAAGGATGAGTATTTATGATAGATTAGGTGAATGTGTATTTGATAAACACAATTTTCAGCCAAATGACCCGGTTGCAGGATGGGATGGGTCGTATAATAATATAAAATTAGCTCCCGATGTTTTTGTATATGTTATTGATGTAAGTTGTGAATTAGGTAAAACCTATCATTTTACCGGTGATATTTCTATTGTTAAATAAAGCACATTACATATTATACCATTATTAAATGCAACTATTCTTGTTGCAAATATGAATTTAGAAACTTGCTGTTTACCTTTACAGCATAATTAAAAATTACTACCATGAAAGAAGCATTTATTGCAGATGGAATAAGAACACCAATTGGAAGTTTCAGAGGTGCATTGTCGCCGGTTAGGGCAGACGATTTGGCTGCACATGTTTTAAGAGAACTGATAGCAAGGAACCCGAATATACCAATGGCTTCTATTGAAGATGTGATAATGGGTTGTACCAATCAGGCAGGCGAAGACAATCGTAATGTGGCACGAATGGCGTTGCTTTTAGCCGGTATTCCATATACTGTACCCGGCGAAACAGTTAATAGATTATGTGCATCGGGTATGTCTGCAATTATTAATGCATCAAGAGCAGTAAAAATGGGTGATGGTAATGTATTTATAGCCGGTGGTATAGAACACATGACAAGAGGACCGTGGGTTATATCTAAAACATCACAAGCTTATGGTCAGGATGCACAAATGGTTGATTCTTGTTTTGGTTGGAGGTTTATAAATCCTAAAATGCACGAATTATATGGCACTGACCCAATGGGACTTACAGCAGAAAATTTAGTTGATATGTATGGTATTAGTAGAGATGACCAGGATAAATTTGCATATAATTCACAAGTGAAAGCAACTGCTGCTCAAAAATCAAGAAGATTAGCAGAAGAGATAATTGCAGTTCCAATAAATCAAAAAAAGGGTGATACTATTTTTATAAAAGAGGATGAGTTTATTAAACCTAATACTACAATAGAAAAATTAAATGAGTTAAAACCTGCATTTAAAAAAGGCGGGAGTGTAACAGCAGGAAATTCATCGGGACTTAATGATGGTGCGGCTGCAGTATTTGTTGTATCGGCAGAGGCAATAAAAGAATATAATATTATACCCAAAGCACGCATTGTTAGCTCTGCAGTAGTAGGAGTAGAGCCACGCATTATGGGCTTAGGTCCCGTTGAGGCTTCTAAAAAAGCATTGTTAAAGGCAGGTCTTACACTTAATGACATAGATGTTATAGAATTAAACGAGGCCTTTGCAGCACAAAGTTTAACTTGTATTCGCCAATTGGGTATGGCTGATAACGACCCAAGAATAAATCCTAATGGTGGTGCTATTGCATTAGGTCATCCATTGGGTATGTCGGGTACACGTATAGTATATTCTGCTGCATTAGAGTTGCATAAACAAAATAAAAAATATGCTTTGGCAACAATGTGTATAGGCTTAGGGCAAGGATATGCTGTTATTATTGAGCGTGTTTAATGGTTCTTTTAGTAAATATAAATAGACCAATTAATAAGATAATACCAATAATACTCATTAATAAACCTTTACTATAGAAACGGAGTTCATACTTCATTTCTATATTATGGGTTCCTTTATTCAACAAAATACCTGTCATGCCGGCACTTAAAATTAATTTTTTTTGTGGTTTCCCGTCAACGGTAAGGCTCCAGCCTTCATCGTATGGAATGGATAAATACATTATTTTAGTTTCATTTAGCTGAATAGTTCCTATTATATTTGTTTCTTCAAATTTTGAGACTACTAATGAATCTTTTTTTAATTCATTTGTTTCTTTAAATAAGGTATCTAAGTTAAATGCACCGACACTAAGTGTATCTTTTAAACTAAACTCAGTTAGCCCTTGAATAGTAGTAATATCATTATCTTTTACTACACATGTATTTAAGCTAACAAAATCTTTCTGTGCCGAAGATAATTGTTGATAAACACTTTCTTTTAAATAATGACTATATGTGTAGCCAAAAGGTAAAACGATTTTGCTGCGAAAAATTTTTACATCACCGAATCTGGCAATTGTATCACCAATTATTTGCCAAATAGGATTAAAATTTTGTTGCTTTGCTAAATAATATTTTACCCTGTTTTCACATTCTAAAATGGGTCTTGTATTTAAACCTCTTGCCCATCTTGAATCATTTTCATTTTCTTTTTTTGCAACATCAGTTAGTTGTAAATAATTAATATAGTACAATTGATTGAACGTATTGTAAGAGCAAGTTCCATAATAATTTTGTGCTTGTGCGTCGTCTAAAGTCCCAAATTTTGAAATGCCTGAAAAGTAGGCTTTATCAATTCGGTAAAAAGACTTGTCTATCTTTTTTAAATAATTTACCGCATCGCAAGTATAATCATTATATCCAATTTTGTCGTTTAATTCAGTTTGAGAAACTGCTGTATCCTTTTGAGTTTCAGGGTCGGTTGTATTGGCTGTTTTATAAGAAAGGAAGCATATTTCTACAAATATTAATACTAAAAATGCATATTTTAGATTTTGAATTTTAGGATTTCTACCTATAAAAAACAATAGAACACTATATGCAATTAGAAATATATTTGCAAAAAAACGAATTGATAAATCTACTGCATCAGCTTCTTCAAAATACGGATAATTAAGTAATATTATTAATAATAATAAGGTGGAAATTAAAATGATAAGATTTATTTTTCTCGTTTTTATTATTAATTCAAAAGCTACTACTGAAAAATATATGAAGAAAACAGCTACAAAAAAAGAATAGGCTCTATAATAATCTCCAGTAAAAAGCCAAAATGTTAATCTTAAATAAGGAAATAAAATGGGTAAAAGCCAGATTGAAATAAAAACAATAAATGTATATCTTATTCTTTTTTCTAATGCCGGAAATACTTGAGGCACTAATACTAAACAGGGTAAGCCACAATAAAACATAGGAGCTTCTAGTATATTCATCCACCCTTTAAAGTCGTTGCCACTACCAAGTATATCATTAGAAAAAAAACGAAGTATGCAAGTAGCAATTTGTAATTTATCGGCAATAGCAAAAGCAGGTCTTGCTGCAAGAATGTGAGTTAATGAGTTAGTGCCACCAACACGCGGACTTTCTAATAGCTGATAAATATTTTCTATTAAAAAAGGACCTGCTAAAAGTAAGCCTATTATGCCCAAACCAAACATTTTTAAATATAATAGACTCAGTTTTTTAAGATCTAATTTTTGGATTTGCAGATGGCGTAAAACAGCATATAAGGCTAAGAAAAGACCATTAATATATAAATTAAACGGCATGGAAATGCCAATTAAAAAGATGACAATAGGAAATAAAAACCATTTATTATTGGTAAAAAGTTGCTCGAATGCCAAGAGCATTAAAGCAATTGTAAATGCATCGAATGAGAATACATACCAACAACTGCCCTCTGTCATAAAACCGCAAAATGCAAATAATAAGGCGCCTATAATGTTTATATAAGTAGATAAATGAAGTGTTTTTAAATAATAAAAAAACACAATACCACTTAGTATAATTTTAAATACTTCTACATAAACTATTAAATAAGATAGGTTCTTTTGTCCGCCGATGTATAAAATAATATCAAAAGGGTCTCTGAACATTAAAGGGAATATATTCTGTCCCATACCACTTGAAAAGGACCATTTAGGGATACCGTGTTGACTTATGTAGGAAGCTGTATTATTTAAAGTTGGAAAACTAAAGTTGTAAGAATCGCTTCTAATATCTTTAAAATAATATACTTTTTGTAAAAATAAGTAATCTTTAAAAACGATAAAACAAATAAGTACTAATAATGCAGTAAGAAACCATACGGCATTATTATTTAAATTATTGAAAAAATCTATTTCTTCAATAATTTTTGTTTCTGTTTTTTCTTGTTTAGTTACAGGTAATTTAATTTCAGGTTTACTTTTATTTCCTTTTTTAGACACTTTAGTTCATTTTGTTATGTGCAAAATACAATCTCTATTTTATTCTAACAAATATTATTTTAAATTAATATTATGTGGCTGTAACATTAACCTTGAAAAGGAAAAAATAGTTGAAAACTAGCATATTCTTTCGGTTGCCCGTCCGCAAGGATATAGCCCTCATGATTAGCCATAATTCTCTGGCTTATTGTTAGTCCTATCCCTTTGCCTTCAAAACCCGCTTTGTTGGAATGTAGTTTTTGAAACATGTGAAATATTTTATCCATGTATTGATTGTCGAAACCAATACCGTTATCTATAAACGTAATCATGTAATATTTTTTATTTTTCAAATTTGGGTTTATATCTTCTAAAATTTGCCCATCAACTATTTTTCCTGATATTGTAATTTTGGGCACAACATCATTTTTCGTAAACTTCAAAGAGTTGTTAAATAAAGCTTTGAAAAGTACTTTTATTTGATTTTCATAGCCCATAATGTCTGGAAGATTTTGCATTTCTATATCTACATTTTTTTCTTTTATTTCATCATCAATGTCAATAACTATGTGTTGAATAATTCTATTTAAGTCTATACTGGTTTTTAATTCGTCAATTTTAGTAAGACTTGTTAAATTTCTAAGTTCAGATATTAAAATTTGCATTCTATTTGATAAAGAGTTTATTTTTTTCAAAGTAACGATGCTATCATCCTCAATATTATTTTGTTTCATGTAGATAAGCATGTTACTGAATACCTGTATTTTTCTTAAAGGTTCTTGCAAGTCGTGAGATGCAACATAGGCAATATCTTCAAGTTCGGTATGCGATCTTTTTAAGTCAATAACTTTAGCTTGCAGTTCATCTTGATATTTTATTCTGCTTGTAAGTTCTTTTAATAAAATAATGAAGAGAATGAGGGTTACTAAACAAAAAATGAGCATTATATATGATAAAGTTTTTGTTGTTAATTCAAAGTAAACTTGTTCTCCCTTAAATCGTTCGGCTAATAATTTATCTTCAATATTATGAATTTTTTTTAGATTACGAGAACAAGCACGTTGTAACTGTCTGCTGTCAAAAAATTTTGAAAAGGAATAATTATGAGCAGTATCAAAATTGGCAATATTTGTTTTTGCAGCATTAATGCGCATTTCTATAGAATCTTGTAGATTATCTATGTTTTTTTGTTGTATCGGGTTGTCAATTGTAAGTTTTTCAATATCTTCAATATCATTTTTTACACTATCAAATGCATCATATAAATGTTTTTTATTTAAAGAGTCTTGTGTAAGCATGTATCCTCTTTCACTTAAACTAATATCTTTAAGATGTAATTCTGCTTGGTATATATTGTTAATTATTAAATTAGTATGATCCATTAAATCAGAATAATTTGCATAAGTATTAAACCTTTCCAT
>CAIWXG010000310.1 GCA_903916555.1 uncultured Bacteroidota bacterium | reverse complement strand
CATCTTTTGCATCACTATGAGTTTTTAAACTATCAAACGTAACTGCTATTTGTTTATTCTGTAGGCCTGTTGAAACATCAGCAGTAAATTTAGTTAAAGTAGGTGCTTTATTAGTTGGAACAACTGTAACAGCAGTTAATCCAGTAGTTGTTAATTGCAATTGACCAACAAATTTAATATCAGAAGCAGTTGCAATAGGTGTACCAGAGGGTTCTGGACCAAAACCACTATAGTCAGTTGTAAAATCTAAATGAAAGCTACCTTGATAAAAGTTCGCAGTACCGCCGATTGCTGTGGTGTCGTTATAACCGTTAAGACCAGTCCAAAGATTAGCAAATGGATTAGTCCCGTGATTTGCTTGACCCGTAAAGTTATCTGGTAATGACTTAACTAAATCGCTATCAGTATTTGCCAAAGCATTGTTGTAATCAATTTCTAGTGCATGTTTAGAAATTGCTGTTGCAGCCGCATCAAATGTAACTGTTGGATCAGTAATACTTGGTACTGAAGGATGAACACTACCTGTTACGAAAATACCATGAACATTTTTGGCCCCATCAACTACTGCCCATGTAGCTGATGAGGTCATTCCTTTTGTAAATGTCAACCAATTAGCATCTGTTGATAGATTTGTATTTAACAAACTTAAATTTGAACCCGCCGCTTCTAATTGAGCAAAAGAAACATTCAAATTTCTATTATATGTGAGACCAAGCGTGCCATCACTATTCTTAAATTTCGGATCATACACCACTAAATAGGCTTGATCGGCTGTTGTATTATCGGTTATTATCGATGACATAAAATTATTCCTGTGTAAATTTAAAAACCTGAAATTACTTAAATAAATAATTCAGTATTATTTCTTGATTTCTTTGTGCTGATATTTTTCTTTACGAAGCTTATCTTCATATTCCTGAACAATACCTTCCATTTCTACGCTTTTGAATTTAAAAATGGGGTCTTCTTTTAAAACAGTATCGAATAAATTTTTATTTTCATAAGTCGATAAAACTTCTTTACCTGCTTCAAATAATTTAATGTTTTTACTTTCACAAGACTGTAGATTTGTTTCTGTCTGCTTTAAAGTGTTTTCTACATTAGTATGAAGTACTGCTAGTTCATTTTTAGATTTATTTAACGCATTATATTTTTCTATTACTTCTAACAACTTATTATGTGTTTGCTCCAACTTATCATTGACAGCTGCATTAGTTGATTTCTGAGCTTCTAATTCTGAAGTTAACCGATCACCTTCTGAAGCAGCCGTGTCTTTTTCTTTTTTTACCTGCTCCAACTCTGCAATAATTTTATCTTTTTCAGTTTTTAAAGTATCTCGCGCAGTAGTCGCTTCTTTAACCATTGCTTGCAACTTTTGCATTGCTGCTTTGGCGTTTGCGTCCGCAGTTTTTGCCGGCGCTGCCTCTGTAGCTATAGTAGTTACAATGCAACTAAAAAAAAATAGATATTTTATTAAATTGATCATAATAACTCTAATTAAAAATGCGTGTTAATGTCAAGTTGCATTAAATCAACACCATATTGTGGACCTGTAATCACGTTACCACTCATCCATTTACCCGTTAACCAGACATTTTTCATTAAACCGTAATTACCACCAACAACCCATCCTTTGACATTAGTGCCACCTAAATTACTGGCACCACCTTGATGAAAGTCAGAATCCGTATAAGCATCAAGCACCGCATCGCTACCAACATATTTATATAAACCAAACACACTCCAGTGCCCACCAACATCGACTTTAGGCCACCCCACATCAGCTCGTACTTGCCAAGCATCGGTATCTACAGATTTTAAAGAAGGTTGACTTACTAATCCAGCTACATAATAAGTTCTATACTTGTTTTGAATATCACTGGCACTAAAACCAATATTCTTCGCGTAATCAGCACTTAATTTAACATGATGCGGTGAAAATAAAGCAATATCATACAACGCATTAAAGTTTAGAATTTTATAATTCGAAGCTAAGCCCATCAAACCAAGAGACCCATCATTTGCACCGTTACATATTGGTGTCAGCGTATTACCAAATTGCATAAATTGTGGAGCAGATTGATTACTTATCGCAGTGTTACCCGCACAAGTTGAACCAGCAATATTTAATCTAGGATCAACAACCGCAGCAATATTTTGATAATCGTAATAAGCACTCGCAAACTTTAACGAGTCTTGGTTATCGAAGCCCCAATCTACCCCCGTTTGTCCACCTAACAGCCATTTATCACGGGTGCTCATCCCTGTTGAAGCTTGCAAAGGAAATATACCAAATGTTGCATAGCCAGTGGCCCCTTTACCACCGATTGAATCAGTTAAACCAGAATCATTAAAATTATGGCGTACTGTTCCAGCTAAACCTTCAAATGATAAATCCTCATCCCACACGACTTCGCTACCACCTGTAAAGAACGGATTTGGTGTTCTCCCCCCCATCACAGACAACCAATTAAATTTATTATCATCTACAGCGTTATATTTAAGAAACGCTCTATCAATATTAATTTGGTAACGATTTCCATAGGTACCGAGCGATTGGTTAGTTGAAACAGGGTTTGTTATATTTCCTGTTGCCAAACGAATTCCTGCATCAAATCCAGATGCAATATTCGCATCGATTCCTAATCTAAATCTTTCACGAGCTTGACTTCTACCATCTGTAGTATTGACTAATGCATTTTGCCCAGCATTATTAAACCCAGCACCATTAGGATTGCCATTATTATTGATAGTTGGCCAATCATAATAATTTCCCGAAGCGGTGTTATCAGAGGCCATAAACGTGGATTGTTCTCTAATCCTCAAATCACCCGATAATTTAAAACGATTTACCCAATCAGGCAAAGCATCAGGTAAACCCCATTTTTCTTTTTTAGCCTTTTGCATCACATCGCCAACCACTTCGTTCTTAAGATCGGCTCTTACTTGCTGACGAATTTCATCTTTAACGAAATCTGGTACATATTGGACTCTAACCTCATCAGCAGGGACTACTTCTTTTTCTTTAGGAGCAATTACCTTGGCTTCAGCGACTTGTTGATTAGCGTCTATCTCTGCTTGTTTAAGCATTTCTGTTGCCATTTTATCAGTTAAAATTCCTTGCTTAACTAATTGTTTGATCAAGCTAGTAGTCGTATTGCGTAATTTAAGCAATTCTTCCTTTTCACCCGCTTGTGATAATCCAGCTATGCATAATAATGCCAAAGCTAAGAGCGGTTTTTTGTGATACATAGTATTTCCTAACATGTGTATATTTAAATTCTTGATGAAATTTTTAATTTAATGGGTTGTGCCATGCTGGGTGGCGGCGCATCTTTAGCTTTTTTAAATTTAGCAACTAACTTAGTTAAAAGTTTATCAATCTCGGCATCATTACTTCCACGAGATAATTCAAACTTAAGAACAGAGCCATCAGGCTGTAACCAAACTTTAATTACTGCTGAATAACTTTTACTGCGTAATTCATCATGTTCAGACAAAATCTCTAATAGTTCTTGTTTGATGACTCCCGCATATATTAAATTAGGGTCACCGCCCCCTCCACCTAACAAACCACGACCGCCTTTTTTAGCGGCTAAACCAAAAGCATCTGTACCAGCAGTACCTTCAGCGTCTAAACCTGTATCACCAGCGGGTTGCTCATCAGGCACATCAGGCAGAGGTTCTGGCTCTGGCTCTGGTTCATTTATTTTTTCCATCTCCGGCTCTGGTGGCGGTGGTTCAACCTTAGGTGGTGGCGGAGGTGGTGGCGGTGGTTTTACCAAATCTACTGGTTGTATTTTTCTCTCATGTTTTACAGGTTTTTCACTTGCAAAATTCATAATCACATGAACTACATAAGCAATTCCTGCTAAAAGAATAATTCCACCCGCAATTTTAAGTGCGTAAACCCGGTAATGTTTATTTAGAGTCATCTACAGACAAACCTTACTTAACCAGATTTTGAGTCACTAGACCCACTTGCGTAATTTCTAAGCGTCCTAACATAGCCAAAATATCAATCACACTCTGATATTGCACCGTAGCATCACCTTTTACAACCACCGGCAAAGCAGGATTAATGGCTT
>CAIWXG010000309.1 GCA_903916555.1 uncultured Bacteroidota bacterium | reverse complement strand
TAACGAAATAATGAAAGAACATTGTAGTTTCTAAAGAAAGTGGAAGAATAAATTTAAAGAGCAAATATTCAACATTGCATTTTTGGGATTGATAAAATTTTTAAATTGCATGAAAGTTATGTGGCTTTGTCAGGAATCGAACCTGAATCTGGAGCTTCGGAAACTCTTATACTATCCATTGTACTACAAAGCCATATATAGAAAAGCAAAGTTAATCATTTATAGTCTTCAATTACTATTTGATGCGTGCAAAAATAGTATTCTCTAATATCGTTACTGGCTATTATTACTAATCGGTTTTTACCATATTCTTCTATCCATTGCTTATATTGTTCTACTCCTTTTTGGTCTAAATTGGTACATGGCTCATCAAGGAATAGTAATTCTGTATCCGAAAAGATAGCTTGTGCCAATTTTACTCTTTGTTTCATTCCTGATGAATAGTCTGCTATCGGTTTTTCTGAATTAGAACCAAGCCCTATAAGTTCAATTATTTTTTCTATATTTAGTTCAGGCATTATTTTTTTAAAAGAAAAGTGGAAATTAAGAAATTCTCTTAATGTTAGTTCTTCAATAATTTCTTGCCCGGGTGCTGTAAAACTTAATGATTTATAAATTTCGTTGATTGGTGTTTTTACTACATTATTATCAATATAATGTATTTTGCCTTGCGAAGCATTTTGCATACCGGCTAATATTCTTAATAATGTTGATTTACCACAACCATTTGGTCCTAATAGTGCATAAGTATTTGGTGTAATGAAACTGTAATTAATATCTTTAAAAATCCAATGTTTTTGAAAGCGTTTACTTATATGTTCTAAAATAATTTCCATGTAAATTAGTATCCAAAATTGGTAAAAATATAATAAACCTCGCAAGTGTATTATATAACTTAATGCTTATTTTATAATAATTCTTTTTTTTTATAAATTATGTAAAAAGCATAACAACACTTATTATTTTAAATCTACAAGATTAAAATTAGTAAGTGTTATTATGCAATATAGTTATTTAATGTTGTATTAAATAACAGATAAAATATATTTATGGCATATCTTCATTATGTCTGCGGGTATAACCTTTCATGATACCCCTGCCGGTTTCTCTTACAAAGCTAATAATTTCATCACGTTCGTCAGAAACAGGTATTTCTGTTTCAATAATACTTAAAGCTTTTGATACATTATAACCTCTAACGAAGAGTATCCGGTAAATATCAAGTATATGGTTAATTTTATCTATTGAATAGCCTCTGCGTTTTAGGCCTACAGAATTTACACCTACATAAGATAGCGGTTCGCGAGCTGCCTTTACATAAGGTGGTATATCTTTGCGTACTAAAGAACCGCCTGTTACAAATGCATAAGAACCTATACGCACAAATTGCTGAATGGCTGTAAGACCGGCAAGCACAACACAATCGCCTACAATTATATGACCAGCAAGGGTAGTATTATTAGAGAAAATACAATAGTTACCTACTTCGCAGTCGTGTGCAATATGTGTATATGCCATAATAAGACAATTGTTACCTATTTTGGTTACTTGTTTGTCGGCAGTACCTCTATTTATGGTTACACATTCTCTAATAGTGGTATTATCACCAATAATACAAAGAGTATCTTCGCCTTTAAATTTAAGGTCTTGTGGAATTGCAGATATTACCGAACTTGGAAAGATACGACAATTTTTACCTATTCTGGCACCATCCATTATAGTTACATTAGAACCAATCCAAGTACCTTCACCTATTTCCACGTTTTTATGAATTGTGGTAAAAGGGTCGATTTTTGCGTTATGCGCAATTTTTGCGTCTGGGTGTACGTATGTTAGAGGATGAATCATTTTTTATCTTTTCTTACAAGTTGGGCTACTAATTCTGCTTCAGTTACTAATTTATTTCCAACATAAGCTGTGGCTCTCATTTCACAAATACCACGTCTTATTGGGTTTAACAATTCCATTTTTAATATCAGAGTATCTCCCGGTCTTACTACATTTTTAAACCTTACTTTATCAATTTTCAGAAAATATGTATCGTAATTTTCAGGGTCAGTAATATTGTTTAATGCAAGAATACCACCGGTTTGGGCTAATGCTTCAATCTGTAATACTCCCGGCATTACCGGATTACCCGGAAAATGGCCTTGAAAAAAATGCTCGTTAAAGGTAACATTTTTTATTCCAACTACATGATTATCGCTTAATTCTATTATTTTATCTACAAAAAGAAATGGGAATTTATGTGGTAATACTTTTTGTATATGCGAACTGTCATAAATAGCCTGTTGCGAAGGGTCGTATTGTGGTATGTCAGAAAGATGTTTATTCTTTTTAATGTATTGCTTTATTTTTTTTGCAAACTCAACATTCGATGCATGTCCGGGGCGGCTCGCAATAATATGAGCATTAATAGAATGCCCAATTAAAGAAAGGTCGCCTATTACATCTAATAATTTATGCCTTGCAGGTTCATTTGTAAAATGGAGTTGAACATTATTTAATATTCCTTCTTGCTTAACTTCAATTTTTTGTTTATTAAAAATCTTAGCCAATCTATTCAGCTCCTCTTGCCCAACTATTTTATCTACAACAACAATTGCATTGCTTAGGTCACCACCTTTTATTAAATTGGTATCTAAAAGATATTCTAATTCGTGTAAAAAACAAAAAGTACGACATGGTCCTATTTCCCTTCTAAATTCTGAAAGATGTTTAAGGGTAGCATGTTGTGTACCTAGTACGGGTGAATTAAAATCTATAAGTGTCGTAATTTGATATTCTGCAGATGGTATTGCCAACATTTCTACGTTTTTTACTGGGTCGTAAAAATGAATATTGGAGTCGATAGAATAGATAATATGTTGTGCTTCCTGTTCTAAAATTCCTGCACTTTCAATGGCATCCATAAATAAAGAGGAGCTACCATCTAGTATTGGAATTTCGGGACCATCTACCTCAATTAAAAGATTATCAACACCTAAGCCCACTAATGCAGCCATAGTATGCTCTATTGTACTTATACGGGCACCGTTAAATTCAATAGTTGTACCTCTTGAAGTATCTACAACAAAGTCAACATCAGCTTTTACAATTGGTTTTTCAGGTAAATCAATACGTTGAAACCGAATGCCAAAACCGGGATTTGCCGGTTTCATAGTCATGGTTACTTGTTTGCCAGTATGCAAACCAATACCGTGTAGGCTAACAGATTCAGCCAGCGTTTGTTGGTTTCTTCTGGTTTTT
>CAIWXG010000308.1 GCA_903916555.1 uncultured Bacteroidota bacterium | reverse complement strand
TCAGTATGTGGCTGCTTATAATGCAAAAAAAATAGGTATTAAAAACCCTGTTATACTTACAGGTAAGGACATAAAAAATATGCTGCCGGAAGCATTAAAAGTGAAAGCAAATCATACCGATGTATTTGCAGAAGTAGAACCCAACCAAAAAGAACTAATTATTAAAGCACTTCAAAAATCTAAATATGTAGTTGCTTATATGGGAGACGGCATAAATGATGTTGCTGCAATACATGCCGCTGATGTAGGTATATCTACAAATAATGCAGTAGATGTTGCTAAACAGGCAGCAGATTTCGTATTACTTGAAAAAGATTTATCAGTGCTTGCAGATGGTATTTACGAAGGACGCAAGACATTTGTAAATACACTAAAATATATATTTATTAATACCGGTGCTACTTTCGGTAACATGTTTAGTGTGGCGGGGTCGTCTATGTTATTACCTTTTTTACCTATGTTGCCAAAACAAATTCTACTCACCAATTTCCTAACAGATTTTCCTTTTATGGCTGTCGCATCAGACAATGTAGATGAGGAAAGGCTTATGAAACCCGGTAAATGGAATTTGCCCTTTATACGTAAATTCATGATTCTTTTCGGTTTACATAGTTCCCTTTTTGATTTTGCAACCTTCTTTTTCCAAAAAGATTTTTTGCATTTAAGCCCTATTGCTTTTCAGACAGGCTGGTTTATAGAGAGTTGCTTAACACAATTAGTAATTCTATTTATAATACGAACTACTAAACCGTTTTTTAAAAGTAAACCGGGTAAGTGGCTTACAATCATAAGTATTCTTGCAGCTTTAGTTGTAGCAGTATTACCTTTTAGCCCGTTTGCACACTCTTTAGGGTTAGAAATAGCCAACACAATGCAAGCAATTGGTATTTTGATAATTGTATTAGTTTATGCACTTACTGCTGACTTATTAAAATATTTCGTATTCAAAAACCAAAAAGAGATCTAATTGATTGTGGGGAATGTAACATTTCATGGATGTAAAAAAAGTTTAATTTTATTTTAATCCTAAAGGAGTAGCATATATAATTATACAAAAATAATAATTTCACCATTTCCTTGATTTTAATAAATCACCTAAATAGGGCTTGCTAAACAATCATATATAGAAATACTATTGTTTAAAACCGCTTGCAAATCAAGTAATGATATAATTGCGACAAAATATAAATTCATTTAAAAGACTTTTTGTAAAAGAAGGCTATATCATGATTTATGATTCGTTTGTAAAAAATATGAATGAACATTTTGACTACATTAAGGTAGGATTATTCACATATTAAATATTATGCATTTTTCAAAAATGAATGCCTGATAAAAAAATATTTCCGCTAATATCTTCCACAATGGCTACAGTATTTTGTATTTATTTTCTACTTATTGTTTAGATTGGCATTTAAAAACCTCTCAAAACAGGCTTATGCATCAACCTATGCCTGCATGGATATATATTATTGCATTAAAGTTTTGTGGGGGTAATGATTATGTTTCATTATATAT
>CAIWXG010000307.1 GCA_903916555.1 uncultured Bacteroidota bacterium | reverse complement strand
TTATTAGCTCCTTTTACCCATTTGCCTTCGGCATAATTTTTTAGTTGTGTTATTTCCATAATATTAAACCTTATTTCTTTTCGTATGCAAAATAGGTATTTTATATTTGGTGGGCAAATATCAGTTATAAGCAATACTTATCAAGAGATAAGCAAGCAAAGAAGAATGTAATCTATTCTTTGTTTTTTGCACTCAAAATAAAGTAATAAAGCACTTAAGAATTATTGAAAATAATAAAATATATTCTTTAGCATGTAATTATTAATTTTGCAGTTTACAACACTTAAATAATCAATAAGATGCTAGAAAGAAAGTTGATTACAATGGATGAGTTTACCATCCGTGAAACAAGAAAATTTCCACAGGCTACAGGCGAATTATCTTCTCTTTTAAGAGATATAGGGCTTGCAGGCAAAATAATAAACAAACAAGTACGCAGAGCAGGCTTGGTAGATATTTTAGGCGAACACGGTGCTACGAATATACAAGGCGAAGTGCAAATGAAATTAGATGTGTTTGCCAACGAAACATTGATAAACATCTTAAAATCGAGCCCTGATTGTGCAGGTATAGCATCGGAAGAAAACGATGAATTAGTTGCTTTTGAAGATACGTTTTCTGCCAATTCAAAATATGTAGTCTTATTCGACCCCCTTGACGGCTCGTCTAATATTGATGTGAATGCACCGATAGGTACCATTTTCTCGATATACCGCAGGGTAAGCGAATTAGGAAAAGCTTGTACAATAGAAGACTTTCTGCAACCGGGCAATAGACTAATGGCTGCCGGTTATATACTTTACGGGTCTAGCACCATGATAGTGTATGCTACCCGTATAGGGGTTAATGGCTTTACTTTAGAACCCTCTATAGGCGA
Organism: uncultured Bacteroidota bacterium; assembly: GCA_903916555.1. Lineage (GTDB taxonomy): Bacteria > Bacteroidota > Bacteroidia > Chitinophagales > Chitinophagaceae > CAIYTT01. The sequence continues at coordinate 1,164 of CAIWXG010000307.1, read as the reverse complement.
ATTTTGTTTATCGCATCCTAATTTAAAATGCCCTGAAAGTGGTAAAATATATTCCATAAATCAAGGCAATTGGGTAAAATACGATAGTAGCATGATTAACTACCTTAATTATTGCATGGAAAACAATAAGGAAGACAGCAGACCCTACTCTCATCGATATATTGGTTCTATGGTTGCAGACATGCACCGCACTTTAATTAAAGGCGGCATATTTATTTACCCTGCCGATAAAAGCTCTGTAAAAGGTAAGTTGCGTTTACAATACGAATGCAACCCGATGGCTTTTATTATTGAAGCAGCCGGAGGAAAGGCAATATATGGAACAGGTAATATATTAGATATTGTACCAACAGAATTGCACGAACGTACCCCTATATTTATAGGTTCAAAAAACATGGTAGCAAAAGCAAGCGAATTTGTGAATGTTAAGGCAGGGGTGGCTTAAACAGTTTTTTATTAGAATTGGCTTCAATTTTTTTTAGCAAAACAAGGTAGTGTCAATAGTTTGTATATATAAAAATTAAGGTACTATATGTGGTATATTTGTATGCTGCACTTATTGAATTTTGTAAGCAACTGTTTGCTAACCAATACATAAAACGAAAATAAATTTATATAAATTGTTGTTGTTTACAATAATATTTTTATAAATTGCAGCAAAATAATATTAACATGAAAAAAATTGCTTTACTTATTTTAATTTTATTAGTTAATTTTAATGGCTTTTGCCAAGAGAACACCGATGTACCCAAAGGTAAAATTACCGGTGATTTTACAATTACATTCAGGGATAAAAATATTACCTTGACACCCAATAAAGAATTTAGTTTAAATAATTTAAATTTAATTGAATACAACAGAAGTCCTAAACAAAGCCACAAACGTGGTAGAGATAACATAAAAATAGGAAGAGAACATTTGTTTCCACCCATTTTGTGGGCAAGTTATTGGGGTATTGCAGGATTTTCTGCTTTACCATATTCAATTCCGTTATTAGGACTCTCTGCTTTATACATTAACAGTGCAACTATTAAAGCAACTAATATGCACATGAATAAGGTGTCTTACAGTATTACATTAACCAAACCGGACGGCAGAAAGTATAATGGTAAAATTGCATTTTTTAAAGTGCATAAAAAATGTTCAACATTAGATGTTGGTTCG
>CAIWXG010000306.1 GCA_903916555.1 uncultured Bacteroidota bacterium | reverse complement strand
TTCATAAATATGGGCGATTTTAATGTAAGGAGTTCTATGGAAACCTTTTATAAAATGCTTACAACAGATAAGGATAGTTTGTTTCAATTTTTTGACCCACCGTTTTTTCCTGACAAAAAACTTCATTACCCGGCAGATTGGGACCATAATCCAGCTTATTCAGCTTACTTTACTACATCAACCCGCGAATCTGCAACAATTCCAAATTCTTGTGGCACAGGTGGTGGGGCAAAAAATTGGTACGACCACATTTTTTTATCTTCTTGGATAGTTAATAATAAAGATTACATAAGATACATTCCTAATTCTTATAAAACATTGGGTAATGATGGTAATAGATTTAAAATATCTATAAATAACAATACAATGAAACCAAATAAGGCCGCACCTAAGGAAGTTATTGATGCTATGTACAACATGTCTAACAAATATCCTGTATTAATTGATTTGGAATTTACCTCTAATTCATCGGGCATTAGCCTACCGAACCCTGAAATACCCTATTCATCTATTGCTGTTAAAGAGGAAATTAAAGTTGAATATGTTGAAATAGGTGAACTTAAATTTATGTTTCCAGACGCATTTATGGGGCAAGAGATTTCTTTAGAATGTATAGATGCTAAAAATGAAATAGTATTAAAAAAAGTATTTACAATTAAAGATACTGAAAAAACAATGAAATTTAAATACCCTATCGGTTTATATACCCTAAAACTAAAAGGTAAACACAATTTATTTTTAGAAACAAATATAAATATAAACATAAAATAGTATTATTTTATGTTGTGTTTGACTTGTGTTTGTCTGAACCATGATTTATTTCCCACCCGACTAAATGCCAATCGGGCAGAGTGTCTCGTACTGAAATAGGTTGGCACTATATGATGATAATCCTGATTCAGGTTGACAACCTATTTTCTTAATCCGCTTTTGATTGACACTACTTTTTCTTAGTCCTGATTTTAGTTGACAAGACACAATATGGATGGCAACATTAAGAGTTGCATCAAACTGTGTGTGAACAATAAAGGTGGCAAACTTGGTAAAAATAAAATAGAGGTGTTAACTGCAAATTATGTGATTTAAGTTAGGAAAGAATATCCCAAACGGACTGCTGAAGTGCGGTGGAATCCATTAATATCCGTTTGGGATTCCTTTATTAAAGAGGAAATCAGGACTATTTTATTGTACTATTGTAATGGATTGCGAGGCAAAGTTATTGAAAATGATTGTTTTAAAAAATATGAATTATTGGTTTTTGCGATTATGTTTGTATCAAAAAATGTTACAATAGTAATATTAATGTATTTGAAAAAATAGAAAATAGATGTAAACTTGTACAAAGTTAAGATGTCTTCCTTTTTATAACTTAAATTATAAAACTTATTCATTAATGGCAGCTAGTAAAATATCTAAAATATCAAATAATAAAATAAATAGTATTCAAAGCAAAAAAATATTTTTTAGTCTTGATTTAAAGTTAGCATTGTTTTTGGCTTTAATATCATTTATAATTTATGCCAATACGTTTAATAATGATTTTGTTTTAGATGACCGGTCTATAATGACTGAAAATTTAATTGTAAAAAAAGGTATATCAGCTATCCCTGAAATTTTTACTACACCCTATAGATATGGGTTCTATGTAACATCTAATGACCTCTATAGACCGCTTTCATTAGTAATGTTTGCAATTGAATATCAGCTTTTTGATGGTAAACCGAATGCTAGCCATGTAATAAACGTCTTAATTTTTATGTCTTGTGTAGTATTGCTTTTCTTTTTTTTAAATACACTTTTTGACCATAAAAAAATATTTTTGGCATTTATAGCATCTCTATTATTTGCTGTACATCCTATACATACCGAAGTTGTTGCAAATATTAAAAGCAGAGATGAGTTATTATGTTTCTTTTTTGCATTTTTATCTTTAAATCTTTTTATTAAGTATTTAAAGAATGGAAAACTCAAAGAACTAATTTTAGCAACTATATGCTTTTTTTTATCACTGTTATCAAAAGAAACCTCTATTGTTTTTATAGCTTTAGTACCCTTTATTTTCTTTTTTTACATAAATGAAGATAAGAAAAAAAGTACCTATATTTCAATATGCTGTTTTGCTGTATCTATACTATACTTATTTATCAGATTTACAGTTTTAAATAAGTATAATGCAAATCATTTATCTGACATAGAGTTTATAGACAATATGTTAGTGAGTGCACCTGATTTATTATCAAGACTTGCAACTGCTATACTTGTACTTGGCAACTATGTAAAGTTACTTTTTATACCATACCCTTTAGTATGCGACTATTCTTATAATACTATTCCTTTTGTGAAGTTTAATAATTTTTGGGTCATTTTTACTTTAATTATCTATGTCGCTTTATTAATATTAGGTATTTACAGATTACTAAAATATAAAAAAGACATCTTAGCATTTGGCATCCTATTTTTCTTAATAACAATAGTCTTATTTTCAAATATTCCGATGTTGATAGGTACTATAATGGGGGAGCGATTTTTGTTTTTTGCATCAGTTGGTTTCTGTATAGTATTAGCCTTATTTATAAATAAAATTGTTCCTGATATAGAACTTGCATCTATAAAATCATTCTCGGATAAAAGAATATTATTTGTTTTGTTGCCCATTTTGTTGGTTTTTTCAATAATTACGGTAAATAGAAATGCTGATTGGGCAAATAATTTAACCTTATACAAAACAGACCTAAAAAATGTACCTAAAAATGCCCGTATGTATTATTACTTAGGTAATGAACTATTAATTTCTGTTTATTCGCAAGAAACAGAACAAAATATAAAAAGACAGATGATAGATGAAGCAATAAATTACTTAAATACAGCAATTCGTATTTATGATAAATACAGTGATGCACATAGGGTTTTAGGAAATGGTTATTTATTGAGAGAGCAATATGATTCGTCTGAATACCAATTTAAGAGAGCCATTTCTTTAAAACCTTATGATAATGAAGCAAGAAATAATTTAGATGTAATGTATTTTAATACTAAAAATTATCAAAAATCAATTGAAGTAAACTATGAGATGTTTAAATATGATTCAACTAATTATGCCAGATTCAATAATATAGGTGTCTGTTATATGAAAATGCAAAAATTTGATTCTGCAATAAATGCATTAAAAGTCGGTATATCAAAGAAGCCTGAATATATACCATTTAATCAAAATTTGGCATTAGCTTATAAGCTCAGTAATAATAGGGATTCAGCAAAAAAATACGAAGCTATTGTAAAAAAGGAAATACCTCAGTTTAGTATCTATTGATTTTGTTTGCAAAAATGAAAAATAGAAACCTAAGAACAATAAGTATAATATAATACACTTATTGTTCTTAGGTTTAATATGAACAAATTTAAAATTATTTTTTTATTGCAGCAATACCCGGCAATTCTTTTCCTTCAAAATATTCTAACATTGCACCGCCACCTGTAGAAACATAGCTTACTTGTTCTGCCAGATTAAATTTATTTATTGCAGCCACACTATCGCCCCCACCAACAAGAGAGTAGGCTCCATGTTTTGTGGCATCAGCAACTGCTAAGGCAATTGCTTTTGTACCATGTTGAAATTTATCCATTTCAAAAACGCCCATTGGGCCATTCCATAAAATAGTTTTTGAATTGCCAATCACTTTTTTAAAGTGTTCAATTGCCATATTAGCTATATCTAAGCCCATCCATCCTTCCGGTATTTCATTACTTAATGAAGAAGATGTATTGGCATCAGCAGCAAATTTATCAGCCAAGATACTATCGGAAGGCAAATGAATACAAACACCTTTTTCTTCTGCTTTTTTTAGTAAATCAAGTGCCATTTCCAATCTGTCATTTTCGCAAAGAGAATTACCTATTTGTCCTCCTAACGCTTTAAAAAACGTATATGCCATACCGCCACCAATAATAATATCGGTTGCTCTGTCAAGTAGATTTTCTATTATAAGAATTTTATCAGATACTTTTGCCCCACCTATAATAGCAGTAAATGGTTTTTCGTTGTTATGCATAATTTTCTCTGCTGCAGCTACTTCACTTTCCATTAATAAACCAAACATTTTCTTATCTCCCGGAAAAAATTCTGCAATTACTGATGTAGAGGCATGAGCTCTATGTGCAGTACCGAAGGCATCATTCACATAAACATCACCTAATTGAGCCAGCTTTTGAGCAAAGTCTTTATCACCTTTTTCTTCTTGTTTGTAATATCTTAGGTTTTCAAGCAAAAGAACCTGTCCGGGTTTTAAGTTTTTAGCTTTATCAAAAGCATCTGCTCCTATACAATCATCTGCAAAAAGTACATCAGTATTTAATAAGGTGGCTAATGGTGCTATGATAGGTTTTAACGAGAAGTCAGCTAATGTTAATTCCGGTTTTTTCTCAATATCTTTTAGCGGTCTGCCCCAATGGCTCATTAATATTACGCTACCACCATCTTTTAAAATTTTATTGATAGTTGGTAATGCCGCACGCATACGGTTATCGTCTGTAATAATTCCGTTTTTAATAGGTACATTAAAATCTACCCTTATTAAGGCCTTTTGATTTGCGAAATTGTGGTTTGTGAATGTTGACATGTTACGTATAATTGTTTTTTAATTAAAATTCTATTGTATTTCCTTCTTCTAAACTTACATTATAATCTTCTTGAAATATTGCACGACTTGTATTTTTTGATGCCTGAGTAGGGTAATTTCCAGCACTTTTGAAACAAATAATTGCTTTTACTGCAAAATTAGATAATTCAATTTGTTGTTCTATTACAGACTTTAAAGTATTTTCCAATTGCTCAATAGCTTTTGCTCTGTTTGCATGTCGTTGAGCTTTTTTGGTATCTTTTATTTCTACAAAAAACACCTTGTTTTCTGCTATTAAAATACAATCGCACTTTGAAACCTCATGATGAAAAAGACATTTATCAGTCTTAACGAGGCATATTGTTTTTTCATTCAGATTTGATACAATTAGTTGATGTTCATCTTCATCTTTTGCATTTACAATTCTTACAGGCTGATTTGTTTCAGACGGTGGGTCGAAGATATAAAATTCTTTTTCATTAATATTTTGGTACGAACTTTTAGCATTACATAATGAAGTAATGGCATATTTGCAATCTCCGAATTTTACCTTTAATAATTGCTCCATTATTTCATCAGGTTCATTAATGAATCAAAATCATCAGTCATTTCATCCGATGCCCTATCTATGTAATTATCAATTATTAAACCTTTTTCTCTGTCAAAAATAGATTCTGCACCACCATTTGATATTTGGTAGGCTGTGAAGTATTTTGGATTTATTGCAGAATTAAGTAATTTATTTTGGACATTAATTTCTTGATTTTTATTTTTGACCTTGTACGCATACAGTAAATTATTAATTGAACTAAGTATATAAGGGCTATGAGTTGTGTATGTATGAATCTCACCGTCATCTTCAGAAAGTGATTCGTAACGTTCTAATTCAATAAGTTTAATTAATTCATATTGTGCAATAGGAAATAAATTTAATTCAGGTTCTTCTATAACATAAGATTTATGACTAGACCAATCTCGTTTTGATAAAATTGTAAGTAGAATTGGTATTACACTTTGTATTCCTGAGGCTGATTCAATTAGCTTTATTGAATTCTTACCTTCAAAAAAAATTTCATCTTCTCCATCAATTTTTTTATAAATTAAATCATCATGCAAAAAACCCAAGTCAATTTCGTTAATTTTTGATTTTTCTAATTCTGCAGCAAATAATAAAAGATGTTTTGGAATTGGGACCTTATGTAACATTAAATTTACTGCAGACGCTTTAATAATATTTGCCAAATTTCTTTCAGCAGGAATATATATTGCTGTGTTTGTACTTAAGTATAAATCAATTCTTTTTAATGTTATAAGCAGCTTATTTAATTTATCTTCAGTTAACTCTTCTAAGAAATTAGTGGTAGTTTCTGCATTTATATTTAGAATATTATACATTTCTAGATAAAATAAAACGAAATTTTTACAAATTTCATACAAAATATCCTTTATTGTATTAATATTTTTTATGTAATTATTTTTTAATGCATCAATTTTTTGAATTTTATTTCGCAATTTAGCTTCATAAGAAACTTTACCATTAATGAAACTACAATCATGTAATTCAGAAATAAACTCAATATGTGTATTGGGTTTTAAAAAACTAACTATATTGTATTCTTCTAAGACGTTTATTAATCCAAGAATGGATCCATGTATATCATTTGTTTCTTCCATCAAAAACTTCCTAGGAGCCTTGAAAATAGTAAACAACTTTGCCAATGCACTTTTGCCACTCGCTTGTGGACCAATAAAAACATTTACGTTTCTAAGGTCAAGGTCAACAAAGGTAATCGGACCGAAATTTTTTACTATAAGTCTTGATTGCATTTTAGAGTCGCACTAATTTGTTGTAAAAATACAGAACTTAAATTACAGTTTATAATTGTAAGAATTACATTATTTAATACTCAATTTATTCTTTAGAAACGTAAGTACTAATTCCTGTGCTTCATTTGCAGCTTTTACATCATATTTAGGATTGCTTGGGTTTGCAAAAGCATGGTCTGCATCAAAACTATGCATGTCAAATTTATTATGTGTATTAGTTATTTTTTTACCAAAAGCTTCTACATTTTCTTTTTTAATAAATTTATCCTTACTTCCCCATATATAGATAACATCGGTCTTTAAGGAATTTATTTTCGTTTCATCTTCTTCCGGGAAACCGTAATACATTACGCAACCTAAAGCTTGGTTCCCTGCTGCTAAAGTACCTGCAAAAGACCATGTACCACCCATACACCAGCCAAGTGTAGCTATTTTCTTGTTCTTACCTATTTTTTGTAATAAGCCCCTTATTATTGCTTCGGCACGCTTACTGTCTAATTGGCTCATTAGTTTACTCGCTTCATTAGGTTCTGTAGCTACGTTGCCATCATATAAATCTATAGCATAAACTTCTACATTATTATCTAAAAGATTTTGCCAATTTATAGATGCTTTCTTTATATAATCATTTAATCCCCACCATTCGTGAAAAATGATTAATACTTTATCTGTTTCTTTATCGGCAGGTATATAAAATGCATGTCCTTCTTTACCTTTTTTTACCGGAAATGAAATCATTTTACCTTTTTCAGGACTGTAATTTAAGGGTAATGGGGCAAGATGCGCAGCTTTAAAATCTGTCTGCATTGATAAAGTTTGCATTTCAGATTGTTTGGGGCAACAGCTTTTTTGAGCCTCAACAATTAAAAAAGGAAATAATAATAGTATTGCTAATGCAATTTTTTTCATAAATTTTATGTATGCTAAATTATTGATGAATATACAACTATATTGAATGTAGTATAATATTATTTTTTATTTTGCATTAACTCTTTTATATCTGCCATAATTCTTTTTGCAATGTTATTAGCAGTAGTTTCTGTACCACTTTCTGAATAAATTCTTATTATAGGTTCTGTATTAGATGTTCTAAGATGTACCCAATCATTATCAAATTCTATTTTCAGACCATCCTCTGTATTTATTGGCTGTTTTTTATATTTATTCTTTATTTCTTCAAATAATAATTTTACATCAATCTCATCACTCAATTCTATTTTATTCTTCGAGATAAAATAGTTAGGATAAGTACCTCTTAGAGTTAAAGCAGTTTTCCCGAATTTTGCAAGATGCGTTAAAAATAAAGCAATACCAATTAAAGCATCTCTACCATAATGCAATTCAGGGACAATAATGCCTCCATTACCTTCTCCCCCAATAACTGCATATACTTCTTTCATTTTCTTAACCACATTAACTTCGCCAACAGCACTTGGATAATACTTACCTCCATGCTTTTCTGTTACATCACGCAAAGCCCTTGTAGATGACATATTTGATACGGTATTACCTTTTTTATTTGCCAAAACATAATCCGCAATAGCAACCAAAGTATATTCTTCGCCAAACAAACTACCATCATCGCAAACAAAACAAAGCCTGTCAACATCCGGGTCAACTGCGATACCTAAAGAAGCATTTTTCTTTTTTACTGTAGAACAAAGTTCTATAAGATTTTCAGGTAATGGTTCGGGGTTATGTGCAAATTTACCGTTTACTTCCTCATTGATTACTGTAACATCGTTTACCCCTAAAGCATTCAGTAATTGCGGTACCGAAATTGCTCCTGTAGAGTTAATAGCATCAACAACTATTTTAAATTTTTTCTTTGCAATAGCTTCCACGTCAACAAGAGGATGAGCTAAAATAATATCAATATGTTTTTGTATGTAAGTATTATCAAAAGTTACTGTACCTAATTTGTTTACTTCGCTATAAATATGCTCCTTTTTTTCAGCATAGTCCAAAATCCATTGTCCGTCTGCTGCATTAATAAATTCACCATTACTATTTAGTAATTTCAATGCATTCCATTCTTTGGGGTTATGGCTTGCTGTAATAATAATGCCCCCTGCAGCATTTTCTGCTTTTACAGCCATTTCAACTGTGGGGGTAGTACTTAAACCTAAATCAATTACCTGACAACCAATGCTTTGTAAAGTTGCACAAATAAGGTCTCTAACCATGCTACCTGATATTCTGCCATCACGACCCACAATTATTTTTTTGTTTTCGCTTTGTTCGTTAATCCATGCACCATAAGCAGTTGTAAATTTTACAATATCAATGGGTGTAAGACAATTACCGGCTTTACCGCCTATTGTACCTCTAATACCTGAAATAGATTTAATAAGTGCCATATTTATTTTGTATAAAATTTAAAAGCAAAAATAAACAAAGTTCCTACCTAAATATTGTTAATAAGGATTCTAAAAATGAAAAAGAGTATTGAAATTGCCAAAAAATGAAAATATTATTTTATAGTATTCGTAGATGATATATTAATAGGTCTTTTTTTATATAGTTTATTTTTTATGCAAATTATTTTATTACGTTTTAGGCTTCTCTAAAACTAATTTATGCCATCATCAAGCTACAGCCTCTTAAAGCAGCATGGTCTATTCTGCCTTTAACTTCAAATGAAAAATCACTATATACAGTACCAATATCTTCTGTTGCAATAAAACTACAAGAATTTATATTTGCAAAGTCTATAATGTTTAAACAGCCATTGCCAAATGTTTTTATTTCAAATGGGTCATTAGGTTCTCTTATTAGTACTTTAAGGGTATTCGTACAATTATAAATGCCATCAGCTTTAGAATAGGCTTGCGATAACATTTCTGTCATACCATATTCCGAATGTACTTGCTTTAAATTAAATTGTTTTTTAAGAATAGTATGTATTTCCTGCCTTGTCATTTCTTCTCTGCGCCCCTTCATACCACCTGTTTCCATAACAATAGTATTGCTTAAATCTATTGTATGTTGTTCTGCAAAGTCTAATAATGCAAATGTTACTCCTAAAAGCAGTGTTTTTTGTTTAGTTTTTTGCAGTTGTTCTAAAATGATTCTTAGTTTTTCCCATTCATTAATAAAAAATCCATTGTTTGGATGCTTACTTCCTTTCATTAATGTATTTGCCATATAGACGAGTGAAGCATTTTTTCGTTCTAAATAAGAGGGTAGAAGAGCAAGAAAAACATAATCTGAAGGAGAGCCATAAAATTTTTCAAAGCCACTAATTAATGTGTTCTCATACAGACTTTCATCATTTATATAATGTTTAGATGGTATATCAGCCGTTGTGCCACTACTCTCAAATACAATGGAATTCTGTTTAACTTTACCTGTTATTACAATATGAGATTTAAAAAAAGAGATTGGTAAGTAGGGTATCTCAGTAATAGAGTTTACATTTAAAGGGCTTATTTTTATTGCAGTACAATATTTATTATATATTTCGTTATTATAATATTGGTATCTAAATATAGTTAAAGCAATTTCATCGAAATTAGCTGAATTTAGACCCGATAAAAATTCAGGAAAATTTAATGTTGTACTATTAAACACTTTTATTAACTTTGATTTGTATGAAAATTCGTTCTGTTTTTTACTTTTTTATTTTAGTTATTATTTTTACGAGTTGTCAGAAAAATAATTTGTCAAATGTACCTTATATTTCATTAAAGTACTTTGGTTACGATACTATTAGAATTAAATACGATACTTTGTTTTTAGATTTTTTACTTACTGACGGTGATGGAGATTTGGGTAATGACCCTAATTCAAACCCAAAAAAATATGATATTTATATAAAGGATTTTAGATTTGATACCGGTTATGCTGGTTATTATTTTCCGCAAATAGATAAATCAATTGAAATACCATCAAAAGGAATATCCGGGTCTTGTTTATTTGAATTTTATTCACCTGATATTTTAAATCTAAGAACAGATTCTATACATACAAAATTTGGTGATACCACACATTTTGAATTTTACATAATGGATAGGGCAGGGCATCAGAGCAATCATCTTATTACACCTACTGTTTATATGATTCCATAGATACTAAATTATTGTTGTTTACATACATATTTATTGTAAGTAACTATTGTATCGTTAGTAATAGTAACCCCACTACATGGTGTACTTATTACAACATTACGAACGGTATCATTATATATATGTGCAGCAGAATTCATTGTTTTGGTTGCAGAGTCTTGAGACACAGCAATTAAATTATCTACTTGTCCCCAATATACATAAGCAGCAGAATCTTTACATTTATTATGAAAATAAGCAGCAGAATCCATGTGCTGACAAGTATAATTATGAAGATTTGATACTTTGTCGCAACCGGTTACAATCATAAGAGAAAAACAGAATGCATAAATGTAATATTTCATGTTGTATATTTTTGGCTCAAATATAAATAATAATTCTAAAAAATAAAATTATTTATTCTAAGTTTGAGTCTTTAGAAAAAGAAATAAATTGTGAATTATTTGTTTCTATTGTTATGATTAGTAGAATAAATGTGAAAATAATTTTGTTGAATAGTGATTTTACAATAATATATAAAAATTAAATACAAAATGGATATTAAAAATAATAAATCCTTTTTGAATGAGGTAGTAACAGTTTTAAAAAATATAGAAAATACGGTACCGGCAAATAGAACAGCTTTTAAGAACGGGTTTTCTTTTACAAACTTATCTTTTGAAGAACAATTGTCTATTTGGGATTATATTTGGAATAATGGTGAAGACATGCGTACAAAGTTGCAAGCATATTTATTTGTTGAAAAACATATTGTAAATCCAAAATTACATTTAGTTATTTGGGAAAAAGTAATGCCATGGCAGCAAAAAGTTACCGAATGGAGTATGTGCGATGCATTAGCGAAAATATATACCAAAATAGTAGAAACACATACCGAAATAGTATATGAGCAATTGAAAGAATGGAATCATTCACAAAATTTATTCAATCGTAGGCAATCTGTTGTAAGCCTATTATATTTCAGTAGAACAAAAAAGAACTATTTACCTTTTTCTAAAATTATAATATTTGTTTTTCCATTATTAGCTGATAAAGAATATTATGTACAAAAGGGAGTAGGGTGGTGCTTAAAAGAACTTATAAATGTATATAAAGAGGAGACAATGGATTTTATTAAAAAAAATATTAATATTATTAGTCCTATTGCATTTACAATAGCGATAGAAAAAATAAATTCGGATGAAAAAGAATTTTTAAAACAGATAAGGAATTGGAGAAAGCAATAATTGTATATTTTATTTTTAAAGTGTTATAATATTAAGAATAATTTGTGGATTTTGTTAACTATAATATCCCTATGTAATTAGAATTTATACTTTACTTATACCTACCTTTGCACCCCAAAAGAGAAATAAAGGTATTTTATTTACATAATAAATTGCTTTTAAAAATTAGAACAAATACTTATTTTAATATATTATGATTTCAGTAAATAATTTATCACTTCGCTATGGCAAGCGAGTTTTATTCGAAGAAGTTAATACAAAGTTTACCGAGGGTAACTGTTATGGCATTATCGGAGCAAACGGTGCCGGTAAATCTACTTTTTTGAAAATAATTTCAGGTGAAATAGACCCTACTACAGGCAGGGTAGATATTTCGAAAGGAATGCGAATGAGTGTACTAAAACAAAACCATTATGAATTTGATGAAATACCCGTTTTGGAAACAGTAATGCGCGGCAATACAGTGCTTTTTGATGTAATGAAAGCAAAAGATGCCTTATATGCAAAAGAAGATTTTACAGAAGAAGATGGTATAAAAGCCGGTGAGTTAGAAGGGCTATTTGCAGAAATGGACGGATGGAATGCCGAAAGTGATGCCGCAACTTTATTAAGCAATTTAGGTATTAAAGAAGAATTTCATACTAAATTACTTAAAGATGTTGATGGTAACCAAAAAGTAAGGGTTTTATTGGCACAAGCACTTTTTGGTCATCCTGATATTCTTTTATTAGATGAGCCTACAAACGACCTTGACCTTGAAACCGTTATTTGGTTAGAGAATTTCCTTGCCGATTACGATAAAATCGTTTTGGTTGTATCTCACGACCGTCACTTTTTAGATACTGTTTGTACACACGTTGCAGATATAGATTTTGGAAAAATAAATGTTTATACCGGTAATTATACGTTTTGGTACGAAAGTAGCCAGTTATTATTAAAACAACGCAGCGAACAAAACAAAAAGGCGGAAGATAAAATAGCAGAATTAAAAGACTTCATAGCCCGTTTCTCTGCAAATGCATCTAAATCAAGACAAGCTACAAGTCGTAAAAAGGCATTAGATAAAATAAAGCTTGATGAAATGAGACCATCTAACCGTAAATATCCGGGCATTATTTTTAACGCACAGGTAAGGGAAGCCGGTGATCAAATTTTGGAATTAAAACAATTAAGTAAGACATCAAACGGTGATGTTTTATTTAAAAATTTAAGTTTCGACTTGAAACGAGGTCAAAAAATAGCTATTTTGTCATCTAATTCATTAGCTACAAAAGCATTTTATGAAATACTTGCAGGTGAAGATAAAGATTATCAAGGGTCTTTTGAGTGGGGTGTAACCGTTACCACAACTTATTTGCCCTCTGATAATTCAGCCTATTTTAAAAATGATGATAATAATCTGGTTGATTGGCTTCGTCAATATTCAGAAGAAAAAGATGAGACTTTTATTCGTGGCTTTTTAGGTAGAATGCTTTTTTCAGGTGAAGAAACGCTGAAGAAATCTACTGTATTAAGTGGTGGTGAGAAAATGCGTTGTATGATGAGCCGTATGATGATGCTTAAAGGTAATGTATTATTGATGGATGAACCTACCAACCATCTTGATTTGGAAAGTATTACAGCATTAAACAATGGTATGAAGGATTTTAGAGGTACTATTTTATTTACTACCCGCGACCATGAATTAGCAAATACCGTTGCCAATAGAATAATAGAAATTACTCCAAATGGTGTTATTGATAGGGATATGACATTTGATGAGTATATGACAAATGATAGAGTAAAAGAACTGAAATTACAAATGTATAATGGTGCTGTTGCATAGCATTTTTATTATTTTATTTAAAAAAAAATATTTTTATACAATAGTATATACTAAAAGAAAGTTTTATTTTTGACTATATTAATTAGCCCTCATGGCATTTTGGAATAAAAAAGAAAAGAAAGAAGATAATAATAAAAAGAAAAAATCTGTAGCCAGAGAATGGTTGGATGCGGGTTTATTTGCAATCGTTGCTGCAACATTAATACGTACTTTTCTTTTTGAAGCTTATACAATACCTACAGCTTCAATGGAAGGGAGTATGTTGATAAACGATTATTTGTTTGTAAGTAAATTAGCTTATGGACCTCGTGTACCCAATACACCTATCGCTTTTCCGCTTGTACATAATACCATGCCCATTACAGGTGGTAAATCTTATACTGAAGCTTGGAAAGTTGGATACCATAGGTTACCGGGTTTTGGAAAGATACAAAGGTATGATGTAGTTGTTTTTAACTTTCCTGCCGGTGATACAGTAGCCCTTGAGGTGCAGCAGGACGAAGACTATTATTCATTATTAAGACAATATAATTATAATAGAGAATTAGTAAAAAATTCATTTACAATTCTTACAAGACCTGTAGATAAAAAAGAAAATTTCATTAAACGTAATATCGGTCTTCCGGGTGATGTAGTTGAGGTAAGAGACGCAATCGTTTATGTAAATAATGAAAAAGCACCTATATTCCCGCATTCTAAATTGCTTTACTATGTAAAAACAAACGGCAATATGTTTTCAGATGAATTTCTTGAAGAAAACAGTATAGAAAGCAAAAGAAGTAATGGTTCGGTATATGAACTGAATGTACCTAACGATGGAGTAGAAATATTGAAAAAGCAACCTAATGTAAAAGAAGTAACACCCGAATTGATACCTAAAGGCAATACTGAGGACTGGGCTTACCCGCAAGATACTGCAAATTTTAAATGGAACAGAGATAATTATGGACCAGTAACCATACCAAAAGAGGGGGCAACAATTAATTTAACCACACAAAATATTTCTTTATATCGTAGAGTAATAGCTAATTATGAAGGAAATAAATTAGATTTAAAAGACGGAAAAATATTTATTAATGATAAAGAAACAAACACTTATACGTTTAAAATGGACTATTACTGGATGATGGGGGATAATAGAGACAACTCTGCCGATTCTAGATATTGGGGTTTTGTACCCATAGACCATGTAGTAGGTAAAGCTTGGTTTGTTTGGTTTAGTTACGGTAAAAGTATCTTTGGAAATATGCGTTGGAATCGAATGTTCAGAAGTATAAAATCTTTAGAGAAATAAATAGTATATTATTTAAAAAGTTTGAAATAATTTATTAATACTTTTATTTTATAAATTATTAGTGTATGGTAAAACAACTTATTCAGAAAAGAGGTTTAAATTACAGGAAGTTTTTTCTTGAAAATGAAAAAATTATTGTTGAAACAAAAACAATAAGAACCTATCAAAAATATGAAGTTAAATTAGTTGATTTAGGTTTTAATAAATTGTATCAGGCAGACAATACCTATTTAGGAAAAATAGCTGCTATGGTATGTATTTTACTTCCTATATCTTTATTTTTAATTAATTTATTCCAGAATAAATTTCCAGTGAAAGAATTAAGTATTAATTTCTTTTTATGGTTTGCATTAGCTGCATTTTTTTATTTTAAACAACATAATGATGATATATTATTAATTGGAGGTAAAAAGAATTTAGTATTTTTCCGGGATATTCCTGATGAAATAGAAGTACTTGAATTTATAGATATTATAATTATGACAACTAAAAAACATTTGGTTGATAAATATGCACAATTTGATAAAAATACCTTTGAGCAAGATTTTTATAACCGACTATCTTATCTTAAAAATAATGATATAATTACGAATTTGGAATTTGATAATTTATACAATGAATTTAAATTTTCAAGATTAATAAAAATTTCGCATATTGATGTCCATCTGAATTGATTTGCAAAAACAGGTATTGAAACCTAAAAAAAATACAAGTAATTTATTCGGTAATGGAAAAATTCAAAGAGATTATATATAAAAACTATCTTTCTACTCATAATAAAAATTTGTATGGTGATAGATCTATTGAAAGTTTAGAAATAAGTTTTCCCGTATTAGATTATAACTATATAAAGCATTTGCCAACCGATAAAAATGCTGCAATTCTGGATATTGGTTGTGGAGACGGTGGTTTTGTATATTGGCTTACCAAAAGAGCTTATACCAATGCTTTAGGTATTGATATTTCTCAAGAACAAATAGATAAAGGAAATCAATTAGGTATCACTAATTTAAAATGTATTGACTTAATAGATTTTTTTAATACAAATGATCAAAAATTTGATTTTATTATTGCCCGCGATGTTATTGAACATTTTACACGTAATGAAGTATTTGAAATATTAACACTTATATATAAAAATCTTAAAGACGTCGGGCGTTTTGTGATGCAAGTTCCTAATGGGCAAGGCCTTTATTTCGGTAGTGTTTTTTATGGCGACTATACACACGAAATGGCTTATACCGTAAGTTCGGTTAATCAGGTAATCTTAAACTGCGGCTATCGTAAATCTACTTGTTACCCTACCGGACCTGTACCTTATAGTCTTAAATCAAAAATTAGATTTTTGCTTTGGAATATGAAAGTTGCAAGATTGAAATTTTGGAAAATGATAGAAACAGGAAACCCTTCAGGAATATTTACCCAAAATTTGATAGCAGTTATAGATAAATAGATGCAATTAAGGCAAATATAGCAATGTTTATCATGTTACTTTTAATTGTAATTTTTATTCTTTTTTGTTTTATTTAGATTACAAAACATAATTGGTTTTTATTCCTATTTTTATCTATCTTTGCAGTTGAAAAAATCTGTTTATTTAAAAAAATTGATGCAAATGTCTCATTTTACAGCTGAAAAAAAGGCGAATATTTTTAAAAATTTCGGTGGTGACGAAACCAATACCGGCTCTATCGAATCTCAAATTGCAATGCTCACAGAGCGTATAAACCATATTTCCGGTCATTTGAAGACAAATAGAAAGGACTTCTCTACCAACCGCGGATTAATGAAAATGGTTGGTCGTCGTAAAAGATTATTGCAATATCTAAGCCATACAAATCTTAGCTCTTATCGTTCTTTGATTGAAAAATTAGGTATTCGTAAATAAATGCAATTTTACCTTCATTATTCCCAACTAAATCTTAGTTGGGAATTGTTTTTTATTACATTTTAAATTATGCAATTATGATTCCAAATCCCATAACTGTTTCCTACCAATTAGGAGACGGAAGAGAAATATCAATAGAAACGGGTAAGATGGCACGCCAGGCCGATGGCGCCTGTATAGTACGTATGGGCAATTGTATGATACTAGCTACAGTAGTAGCAAGTAACGAACCAAAACCAGGTCAATCATTTTTTCCTCTAAGTGTAGATTATCAAGAAAAATTTGCGTCCGCAGGTCGTATCCCGGGTTCATTTTTTAAACGCGAAGCAAGACTTAATGATTACGAAATACTTACTTCCCGTTTAATAGACCGTGCATTACGTCCCTTATTCCCCGATGATTATTTATGTGAAGTACAAGTACTTGTAAGTTTAATTTCTTCTGACTCTGAAATAATGCCTGATGCTTTAGCTTGTTTAGCAGCATCGGCAGCATTAGCTGTTTCTGATATACCAATTCAGGAAATTATTTCTGAAGTTCGTGTAGCACGCATTAACGGTGAATATGTTGTTAATCCTAGCCGTTCTCAGATAAAAGATGCAGATTTAAATATTATAGTTGCCGCTACCGATAAAAATATAATGATGGTAGAGGGTGAAGCTAAAGAATGCGAAGAAGCCGGATTAATAAAGGCAATAGAAATAGGTCATAATGCAATTAAAGAGCAAGTAAAACTACAGGAAGCTTTAAGAGCAAAAGTAGGTATTACTGCAAAAAGAGAATATACTAAACCACATACCAATCATATTTTAGAAGCAAAAATTGCTGAGTATGGTACCGAGAAAATAGCTACAATAGCAAAATCGGGTTTAGGGAAACATGAAAGAAGTGATGCTTTCAAAAAAGTAGAACAAGAATTTAATGCTCATATAGCAGATGGAGAATTAAAGCCTGAAGATGCTGCATTAATAGGACATTATTTTCACGATTTAGGTAAAAAAGTAATTCGTGAAATGATGCTTAAAGATAAAATACGCTTAGATGGCAGAACATTAGAACAAATTCGCCCATTAACTATGGAAGTGGATTTACTGCCTTCACCACATGGTGCATCTTTATTTACACGCGGAGAAACACAATCATTAACAACTGTAACTTTAGGTACTGTTGATGATGAATTGCTTTTAGAAACGGCAGCAACATCTGATTATCTTAAATTTATTTTGCATTATAATTTCCCTCCTTTTTCTACCGGCGAAATTAAACAAATGCGAGGTCAATCTCGTCGCGAAGTAGGGCATGGTAATTTGGCAATGCGTTCATTAAAACAAATGATGCCTGTTGATTATCCTTATACGGTACGCGTAGTATCAGATATTTTAGAGTCAAACGGATCCTCTTCAATGGCTACGGTTTGTGCTGGTTCATTAGCATTAATGGATGCCGGTGTGCCATTACCAAAACACGTTAGTGGTATTGCTATGGGTCTAATTTCCGGTAATAATGGAGAGTTTGCCGTATTAAGCGATATTTTGGGCGATGAAGACCATTTAGGTGATATGGACTTTAAAGTTACAGGTACTAAAGATGGTATTTGCGGTATCCAAATGGATATTAAAGTTGATGGGCTTAGCATGGAAGTAATGAATAAAGCATTGGACCAAGCTAAGCAAGGCAGGTTACATATTTTAGATGCTATGTATGCTTGTATTCCGGTTACACGCGAAGAACTGAAGCCACATGCACCACGCATAGAGCAAATTACAATTGACCGTGAATTTATCGGTGCTGTAATAGGTCCTGGTGGTAAGATTATACAAGAAATGCAGCGTGAAACAGGTACTAATATCAATATTGAAGAAGTTGGTGAAATGGGAGTAATAAAAATATTCTCAGCCAATAAAGAAGGTATAGATAAAGCACTTGCACGCATTAGAGAAATTGTTTGTGTACCTGAAATTGGTGCTACTTACGAAGGTACTGTAAAAAGTATTGTTGCTTTTGGCGCATTTGTGGAATTTTTACCCGGAAAACAAGGTTTATTACATATTTCGGAAGTAAGCTGGAAACGTTTAGATACCCTTGAGGGTGTACTTAAAGAAGGAGATAAAATAAAAATTAAACTGGTAGGTACAGACCCTAAAACAGGTAAATTAAGATTAAGCCGCAAAGCATTAATGCCTAAACCTGAAGGTTATGTAGAGCCAGAGAAAAGAGAACGTAGCGATGACCGTAAAGGTAATGATGACCGCCGTGGTGGTAGCGACGACAGAGGTGGAGACCGCAATGGTAATCGCAGAGATAGTGGCAATAACAGAGGTCCAAAAGAATTTAGCGACCGCCCGAATCGTCCACAGCACAGTGACAAAAAAGAAGAAAATTTTGAAAAAACTAATTATAATACAATTTCACCCGATGATAGTGATTTAGCTTTATAATAAATCATTTATCTGCTTATTAATAATGCCATAGCTTTTAAAAAGACTATGGCATTATTAATTTAGAGAAATAGGTGATGTAATAAATTCTATTCACATGTATCAATGAAATCAGTCGAATCATCTTTTTTAGATACAAATTTAATTAATAAGTGTTTTATTAAACATTTATTAATTAAATTTGTATCTAAAATATTTATTCCTTTTTTACACCTATTTTTGCGAATTATACTGTTATTTTAAGCTTATAAAGTAAATTATAAAAATAGCGCGTATAATATATATATGATAAATATACTTGCAATAGAATCATCTTGCGACGAAACCAGTGCTGCAATTATACAAAATGGAAAAGTACTTAGTAACCTTATTGCTACTCAAAAAGTACATGAAAAATATGGAGGCGTTGTTCCTGAATTAGCTTCAAGAGCACATATTCAGAATATTATACCTGTTGTTGACGTTGCTTTTAAAGAAGCGGGAATTGATAAGAAAGACATTAATGCTGTTGCTTTTACCCAAGCACCCGGTTTAATAGGTTCGTTACTGGTAGGTGCTTGTTTTGCAAAAAGTTTTGCACAGGCTTTAAACAAGCCACTAATAGCCGTGCATCATTTGCAGGCACATGTTTTATCTCATTTTATTGATTCTAAACCTCAATTTCCGTTTCTGTGTTTAACCGTATCGGGTGGACATACACAGATTATTTTATGTAAAGACCATCTTGATATGACTGTTTTAGGTGAAACAATGGATGATGCAGCAGGTGAAGCATTTGATAAAGTTGCTAAAATGTTAGGACTACCTTACCCTGGCGGCCCATTAGTAGATAAATATGCTGCTTTGGGAAACCCTGATAAATTTAAATTCCCTATGAGTGAAATGAAGGATTTTGAATATAGTTTTAGTGGTATTAAGACCTCTGTACTCTACTTTTTGCAGGCTCAAAAGAAAACAAATCCTAATTTTATTGATGATAATCTAATGGATATTTGTGCATCCGTACAACAAACGATTGTTAAAACATTACTTTTAAAATTAGAAAAAGCTGCCAAGGCATACAAAATAAAGCAAATTGGCATTGCAGGCGGTGTATCTGCGAATAGTGGTTTGCGAAAAGCTTTAATTGATTGTGGAGAAAAAAATAATTGGAATGTTTATATACCAAAATTTGAATATTGTACTGATAATGCTGCAATGATAGGCATTACAGCCTATTATAAGTATCTAAAAGGGCAGTTTTGTAATTTAACAACCACTCCGAGTGCTAGAGCAATTTGGGCATGAGCAATAATTATTTTCAATTTAAGCAATTTAAAATAGTGCAAGAAAACTGTGCTATGAAAATAACTACTGATGCATGCATTTTGGCAGCTTGGACTCCCATTTTGCTAAATAGTAGTTTTGTATTGGATATCGGTACCGGCACAGGCATTTTACCACTTTTTTTAGCACAAAGAAATAACTTTATAACCATAGATGGCATTGAAATAGACTTGAATGCCGCTATGCAAGCAAAAAAAAATGTTTATTCTTCCCCATGGTATAACAGAATAGAAATCCTTAATGGTGATATGCGAACTTTTAACTTCAGCAAAAAGTATGATTTAATAATTACCAATCCACCCTTTTTTAATAATTGTTTATTAAGTACTAAAGAAACTAAAAACCTAGCTAGACATACCCAATCGTTCACATATTTGAATTTAATTTATGCAATTGAACGAAATTTATCGCCTAATGGTTATTTTTCAATATTGTTGCCGCTACCCGAATTTTTAATTTTTGAAAAAACAGCTAAGGCTAATAGCTATTATATATTTGAAAAACTATGCGTGAAGCATAGAGAAGAAACAAAAATAAATAGAATTGTTGCTTTATTCTGCAAAACAAAGAATACAAACTTTAATGAAACTGTTTTGGTAATT
Source organism: uncultured Bacteroidota bacterium (assembly GCA_903916555.1). Lineage (GTDB taxonomy): Bacteria > Bacteroidota > Bacteroidia > Chitinophagales > Chitinophagaceae > CAIYTT01. The sequence continues at coordinate 2,290 of CAIWXG010000306.1, read as the reverse complement.
AAAGATACACAAGATAATTATACACAAGAGTTTATAAAGCTTATGCAGCCTTTTTACCTAAATCTTTAAGTGCTTTTTGTGGCTTACTTTTAAAAAGAAAGAAAAAACAAATGAGTATCCATCCTACAAAAAATAGGTAAGTACCTAAATGAAATCGCTCGCCCAAGAGACGATGCGAAACATCCAAATGAAAATCTGTATAGGTAACATATAAACTATATATTGCGGTTGCCAGCAGTACTAAATCTAAAAACTTAGCTAGTATATATGGGAATATTTTATAGAATAAAGAATTTAATAAAAATAACACTGATAATCCTAAAAATACTGCGATAGCACCTTCCCACCATATTTTTAAAAATTGATATTCTCTATGCATAAGCGTAATACCAATTTTACCAATACCGGTAAGCTTAGACATCAAGTAACCTGATGCACAAGCTATGCCCGATAAAAACAATAAAAATGGTATTACTCTTTTCATATTGTATTTAATAATTTAGTGTGTATTCTAAACAGCACCATTATTCCATTTTCTTTGCGTCTAATAAAAATTGTTGTAAGCCTAAATCTGTTAATGGGTGATTTAATAAGCCTAATATAGAAGATAAAGGACAAGTACATACATCGGCACCGGCTTCGGCACATTTTACTATATGTAAGGGGTTGCGAATAGATGCTGCCAAAACCTCTGTATCAAAACCTTGAATATTATAGATGCCTACTATTTGTTCTATTAATTTTACACCATCCCAAGTACCGTCATCTATTCTGCCTATAAAAGGAGATACATAGGTTGCCCCTGCTTTTGCTGCAAGTATTGCTTGCCCTGCTGAAAATACCAAAGTACAATTTGTTTCTATACCGTTTTCATAAAACCATTTTATAGCTTTAATACCTTCTTTTATCATAGGTACTTTTACTACAATATTCTCATGTATATCTGCTAATCTTACACCTTCATCTACTATTTCTTCAAAAGTTGTACCAAATACTTCTGCACTCACTGGACCATCTACTAATTCACATATATATCTGTAATGTGCCATAATAGCATCTTTTCCTTTAATGCCTTCTTTGGCCATTAAAGACGGATTCGTAGTTACTCCATCAAGAATACCCAAGTCATTGGCTTCTTTAATTTGTTCAAGATTAGCTGTATCTATAAAAAATTTCATAAATATTTAAGTTTAGACTGTAAAATTATAAAATTTTACAACTTAGTGTAGTTAATTTATTAAGAATTTCATTCAGTCAAAAAACGTAACTATTCAGATTCTATAATGTTTATCCCAAAGAGATGATATTATTGTAGTGTCATATACAAATTTCAGATAAAACCCTTAAGGGTTTTATTATTTTTTATAGTACCTAAAATGATAAAATTCCCATTCAGAGATATATAAATTTTTAGAATAAACTATCTATAACAATAAATGCTATTCCAATTGGTTTACCTTGCAAGACTATCCTATTCCTTTAGTATATAGTAATAATTTATGTGAATTCATTTGGAATGACCTTATTTTCTTACAGAAAAAAATTTTTTATGCCAAATACAACCTTTCTTTAGTATTTTACATTTATACTTAAGTAAGATTAAAAGTCTTTTCTTTTATTCTATATCATTAATAGTACTTTTTATATAATGACAGAGCAATATGCAATACAAGGATGCAAAAATTATGACAAAATCTGTCAGCAATTTTTGTTTAATGCATATTCAGATAAAATGCTGATGCTTTGTATGCGTTATGTAAATCATTTACAAGATGCGGAAGAAGTAATGTTGTCAGGATTTTATAGCTTTTTTAAAAATATCAGTGGTTTTCAATATAGGGAAGAGGGAAGTGCTGCTGCTTGGCTAAGAAAGATTATGGTTAATGAATGCCTTATGTTTCTTAGGAAAAAACGAAATTTAATTCTACTAGATGAAAATTACCCCGATGTAAAAAGTACTGATACTGATATTTTTTCGCAACTAAATGCAAACGAAATATTTAAACTGATTCTTAAATTACCTACCGGTTACCGCACTGTTTTTAACCTTTTTGTAATAGAGGGTATGCCTCATAAGGAAATTGCATTACAGTTGGGTATAACAGAGGGTACTTCAAAATCGCAATTAAATAAAGCAAAAATGGAATTACAAAAATTATTAAAAAAAAGCGGATGTTATGAATAATAGTGAACTAGATATTATAATAAGAGATAAAATAAACTCATTAGATACACTTTCCGGAGGTATTGTTTTTGGTAAAACAGAGGCTTGGGTTCGTTTAGAAAAACG
>CAIWXG010000305.1 GCA_903916555.1 uncultured Bacteroidota bacterium | reverse complement strand
TAAATAAAAACCGTTCTGCGAACGTATTCAAAGAACTGAGGTTAAATGAAAAGGTATATCGCTAAGGATTTCATTACTTTCATTTAGCTTTGTCAAGTAAATGCCTTCATAGAAGGAGTTTATTCTCACTTCCGGATTCCCTGCGGAAAATCCGGAAGAACAGGTTTGCTTTTTGCAAATTTAGTGAAGAAAAAAGCAGATTCAGTAAATAGGGTTGACTACATCAGAAAACAGCTTACTTTCAATTTTGTATTTTATATCGTTAAAAATCGCCATTAAATAAAATTACATTAAAAATCGGGAAACAATAGGTTCGCAGCACCCACATTTAATGGTGGTTAGGTGTAGATGCATTTGATGTTTTGGACGATTTGTCAGTTTTTTTCTTTTTCACCTGAATATGTAAACCAATCCTCATCTACCTTTATTAGTTCCGGGTTAGGTAATATTTCATTACCATTCTCATTGTAATATTTCCAGGCACCTATCTTTTCACCTTTTTCATATGCACCGATAGCTTTTATTTTTTTATTAGGATAGTATATCTTCCATTTCCCCGATTTCTTTCCTTCCGTATAATTTCCCTCCATTCTTAATTTGCCGTTTTCATAGTAATATTTCCAATGTCCAGTTTCCAAGCCATTTTTAATCAGTCCGGTATCTAAGACCATACCTGCCTTATTAAATGTTCGGCACGGACCATCCCATACCGGATCTTTCAATCTACCCTTATCATTGCGTTTGGGTGGATTTGTATATGCGATCACCCGTGGTCTGCCGTTGTCGTGGTACACACAATGTATCCATTTCTTACCGTTGCCTACAGGCTCCGTTTTATGGTCAATTTTGCCATTAAAAAATGTTGTTTGTCTATACGTATATTCTCCATTTTTAAATTCATAAATATACTTAGAGGTACCATATTGCTCCACCCACAAACTATCCTTTTTACCATTTAGATATTTGCCATATTCGACAAGTTCACCATGTTCATAGTAGTGCCAAAATCCATCAGGTAAACCATTATTACACCTTCCCTCTGCGGCAATTTTCCCCTCTTCATCATAAAATTTCTGCATTATGTTTTTTTGAACCTTAGGTATTTGGGTACTGAGAAATAAAGTGTCGGTATGAAATCTGGTATGGACAGTATCATCTATGCATCCCCTAAATCTGCCTGTTTTAATATTGTTAATTATTGTAGAGTCGCGTGGTAAGATAAAAATCGGCTCTCTACTATTCTCATCACACCTTGATGTCCACTTTTCATCTTTGCCTGTTGCATATATCAGGTATTTCACGCCTATTGTCAAATTGCCTAATCCACATGCACTAACATCCCATTCATCAAAGATTTGTATTGTATCACCTTGAATTACACCTTTGTAAGCTGTAGTAACTTTGTAAATGCATTTACGATATGAATAATTGCTCATCATTTTTTCGCTGAGAAGTGTACCAATGAATATCCAATCCGATGAATTGATGAACTTAACACTAATGGGCCCTCTTCCGCAATCACAGCATACCGCATCGAAGCAATGGACAGAAAAAACAATAATGAATAATATAATCTTTTTCATTGCATATACATTTTGTACTGACAAAACGCAATGTAATAAATAATTCTGTAATGACCGGTTCATATACGATAGGTATTTTCCTATCCTTGAAGTTTCCCGTTCTTCCAGATGTTCTGCGAAGCGGGCATCTGGAAGCATAAATAAAAACCGTTCTGCGAACGTATTCAGGGAATTGATGCTAAATAAAAAGAGACATAGCTAAGAATTTCATAACTTTTATTTAGCTTTGTCAAGGTGAATACCTTCGAGAAGGAGTTCATTCTCACTTCCGGATTCCCTGCGGAAAATCTGGAAGAACGGGTACATTTCCGGGTACCAAAGTAGTACCTTATATAGAGCCTTCTGTTAAAACAATTATTGAAACAAAAAATGATGAATATGAAATTGCAGCTCCGGTTTTGTTTGATGTAAATATGACAAACATACACCAAGAAGCCTATTCTGAAATAGATCCAGCAGCAGATACAATGAAAGAAAATAAAAATTTAATGATGATTATTGATGGGAATGCTGACAGTACCGATGTAGAATCATTTAATAAATCATTGTCTATAGAGCGTGCAAATGCTGTTAAAGCAGAGTTGGTTAAAAAAGGTATTAATCCTAATAGAATAACTACCAGAGGGCATGGCAGTAAAATACCGTTAGCCACCAATAGAACTTATGAAGGCAAACAAGAAAATAGAAATGCAACGATGAGATTGGTAACAGGAAAGAGAAAATAAATAGTGCGTGTGTTTAAATAGTGAGGGGCTATCTGAAAAGGTAGCCTCTTTTTTGTGTTTTTAATAATGTATATTTGTTTTGATTAAATGCCAAACACTCTATTTTGATTCACCGATAGGGCTATATGTATAAACCTGCGAACGTATTCAAAGAACTGATTTAAATGAATTGGTATATCGCTAAAAATTTCATTACTATTATATAGATTTGTCATGTAAATGCCTTTGAAAAAGGAATTTATTCTTAGTTCCTGATTCTGTGCGGAAAATCAGGAAAAAATGAGATGATATTTTAATCATAAAAAAACAATAAAAAAAATGAAAAATACAATATGTTGTTTAATATTTTTAACATTAGTAGGTTGTATTAATTTAAATGATTTAAATACAAAATACACGTATGTAGTTCCATTTTATAGATATAGATATTTGGGCTTTGATATGACTACAGATATAAAAATTGAAATGTTTAAAGATACAAAAGTTTGGGACTTAGCAAAAGCTGTTTATGAACAGGATACCGACAAAATAAAAATAATAGCATTAAAAGACACGAGTTTAATAAATTACCATAAAGAAGGTTTTGAATTTTCTGTTTTAGATTGGGCAATTTATTATTGTTATGAGCATGATTGGATATTTCCAAAAGGAAACCGGTATTATTCTATACATACATTATTAGAGCTTGGTGCAAATCCTAATTTAAGAAATGTTGAAGGAGTAACGCCTATGTTAAAATCTTGAAATTTTATGAAAACATCTGCCTATTTATTAGAAATGATAAAATACGGTGGCAATGTAAATGATGTAGTAAAAATTAATGATAATATTCTTTACACACCATTAATTAAATCATGTGGTTATCTTTCAAATATTGAAAATGTAAAGATTCTTATAAAATCAGGTGCTGATATAAATTTTTGTGCAAGTGCGTGTGATAATATTTATTACCAAGCATTTGTATTTGATAGAATTGATGTATTTAAGTTTTTAATTATGGATTATAAAATAAATTTATATAAAGCAATATACATTGATGATTTTTGGGATTCTACATATATATACGATTTAGTATATACATTAGATTTCAAACAAGATTCAATACAAAACGAAATTAAGAATGAAGTTATGCAATATATGATTAAACATAATGCAAAAATAGTAAGCATGTATATCATGAAGAATATTTCGATATAATGGATAGTTTCAAATTTTCAAACCCGGATGATGGAATAGATGAATTAAGAAAAAGACATAAAGAAATACCTCCCCTTGAAAAAAGAACACTAGATGAAAACCAAATTAAAGCACAATTCCCCAGTTCTTCCCAAACTTGTCATTAGACATATCCGTTCTTCCGGATTTTCCGCAGTGAATCCAGAAGTGAAAATGAACTCTGTGAAATCATTCACCTTGGCAAAGCTAAATTAATATAAT
>CAIWXG010000304.1 GCA_903916555.1 uncultured Bacteroidota bacterium | reverse complement strand
TGTCGGGAAGACAGGATTCGAACCTGCGACCCCTTGGTCCCAAACCAAGTGCGCTACCGGCCTGCGCTACTTCCCGATTACTCATTTTTATTATGTACGTTTAAGTACCTAATAAACCGGTTTTACTCTTCCTTCAAAATAGAATAACGTATATATTATAAGTTACCCCTGCTTTTTATGGCGGTGAGGGCGGGATTCGAACCCGCGATACGCTTTAAGGCGTATGCCAGTTTAGCAAACTAGTGGATTCGGCCTCTCTCCCACCTCACCTCAAATAAATAGATTTTCACATCTATTGTTTCCGCCTTTTTTAAAGGACTGCAAAGATAAATTTATTAGTGAAAAAGAAAAACTTTTTTTTTGATTTTTGAAAATTATTATCAAATAATAGCTGCATAAATAACTTTTGTTGCATATAATACTGTTTTTTGGTTTTTTACTGCCCAAAATCATTTTTATTATAAGAATAAAGAATAAATTTGCACGTATGTACATGTTAAATCAGCAAAAAACTAATTTTAAGTTTATTCTTTTATTCTCGGTTTTGTTTTTTATTTCAAAACCAATCTTTGCACAAATTCTTAATATTGACTCGCTCATAAATAGTGCGAAACCTGACGAACCGGTGAAAAAGAAAAAACATCGCACCGGTTCTATGTATATCAGTTGGGGTTATAATACCGAATGGTACAGCCGTTCTACATTACATATAGACCAAAGTGCCCTTGGCAATAATTATGATTTAGTACATGTAAATGCCCACGACCATCGCGGGTGGGACGAACACGTAGTTACTACGCCCGTAACCATACCACAGTATAATTACCGGATAGGATATTATTTTAACAGCAAACAGGATATGGGCATTGAAATAAATTTTGACCATACAAAATATCTAATTACCAACAATCAATACATACATTTACAAGGCACTCGCAATGGCAAACCCGCAGATGAAACGATCTATTTCTCTGAACAGTATGGATTCTATTATTTTTTAAACAACGGCGCTAACTTTTTCTTGTTCAATTTTGTAAAGCGTTTCGAACTTTATCGCAGTAAGCTCAACAGAACCTCACTCGATTTTGTAGCTAAAGCAGGCGTAGGTCCACTAATACCCCATGTGCAAAACAGCTTATTTACACAGGCTAATACACCCCAATTTCAATTTGGCGGCTGGAATACCGGTGCCGAAACTGTTATAAGGCTTACCGTTATGCGTTATGCATTCTTAGAGTTTTCGCAAAAGGTTGACTATGCACGTTACAGCAATCTGGAAGTATATAAAGGCACTGCAAAACAAAACTTCGGTACTTACGAATTAATATTAAGTGGTGGCGTTATTTTCCCTACCACCAAAAAGAACCGCTACTTTACCGAAAATGTAGTAAAACAGTTTGGTAGGTTTTAATTGTGTATCTACCAAAAGAACAACAATAAGTTCTGCATAATCTTGGTTGGCATATTTGCAATGCTGCAAGCTATAATAGGAAGCCACCCGCTATTAGGGGTGGGATATAGTGGCTAAACAGTATAAATATACTTCCCACTTTTTGATGCCTTCTAATACTATTTATGCATTATAATTGTTTTAAATACACCATTCCATATAGCCCTATACGCCTGCCTCTGCAGACTGGGGCTTTAAATAATGGTATAGGGTATTGCCCTATTTCAGCTTCATAAAAATGAATCCCGAGTGGATGATATAATTATAGCAATATAAAATACAAAATGCTACAAACTCAGAATAGGTGATATTATTTGCACATATATTGTAAAATAATATCACCCATTTTGGGATTTGTGTTATTGAAATTAATACTTACTATAATAATATCACCCTTTTAGGGTTTTGAAAAGAGAATATTTTACTTTTTATTTTGCAAGCCTTAATAGTTACTTTTATCAGTTATATGCAATAGAAATAAAATAGTAAAAGGGATTAATTTTATATTAATCCCTTTTACTATTTTAGGTTATTTTAAGAAAAATAAATAAGACCTCAAGTACTTACCTTAGTAAGGTTACTGTACCGGTGTAAACTATGTTTTCCTGATAATTTGGTCGTGCTATAATGACTTCATAAAAATAATCGCCTATATCCTGCGGCACTCCTTGATAAGTACCATCCCAACCATGTTCTATATTATTAGAATAGAATATTTGTTGTCCCCATCTATTAAATATTCTAAATTCCACAAGGTGCTGATATGTGAGCCCTACAGGTCTGAAAACATCGTTTAATCCATCTCCATTTGGTGTAAACGCAGAGGGGATAATTTCTGTAGTAGCACTATCTACAACAACCACCACAGTAGCAGTATCTACACAACCATTTACATCCATACCATAAACAATATAGGTAGTTGTTTGGGTAGGTGTGGCAATCGGATTATTTATATTAGGATTATTTAACGAACCATCATTAGGTGTCCAATAATAATACAATACATTATCAGCATTTAATTGTATATGTTGCCCAAATTGAATCGTATCGCTTCCTGATACATTAGTAAGTGGTGTTGGTGGTACAGAAGTGATATTTACTACATCAGTAGCTATACAACCATAAGTTGTTTCTGTGGCTGTAAGCAAATAAGAATAAGTACCTATACCATAAAATAAGGGTATTTGATGGGTGCTGTAATCTAAACCCGTAGAAGGTGTCCAAGCAAATGTAAAGTCATTTACTATAGGCGGATTGATACTTACATAATTAGTTAATGGTATTGGGCTCACTAAACATATCATAGTATCGTGCCAAGATTGAATGTTTAATTGTAATGCATAAACACTTTCCTCAACAGAACTTTGGCAATGTAAGCTATCAGTAACCGTTAATTTAACCACATATACACCACCTGCATTATAAATATGCACAGGGCTCCAATTGGTAGAGTCGAATGAACCGTCTCCAAAACTCCAATAAGGAGTTAATACACCACCTATGGAGGTATTTATTAAAGTTGTAGATTGTGTAATAGCACATAAGGTATCGGGTGTTGGCGTAAATATTGCCTGTATCGGGTGATTGGTATTAATAACCTGAGTAGATGACAAAGCACAATAACCGTTTGATGCAGTTACCGTTACATTATAAATACCCTGTGTAATATAAATATGCATTGGATTAGGGTCATTAGATGTACCACCATCTCCGAATGTCCAAGTATAAGTGGATGCATTAAGAGAAGTATTTGTACAGAATATAGTATCTAAATTACATCCTAAATGCAATGTATAAGTAAAAGATGGCAATATTGGCTGCAAAATAGTTACAGTTATAGAGTCTCTCGGGCCTTCGCAACTACCTATAATCTGGCTGGCATAGAATGTATAATTACCCGGTGTTGATGTATTAACCGTTGGCTGTATAGTGCTGCCAGTACCACCGGTAGCTCCCGGATACCACAATACAGTACTGCCGGGTACGCCTGTAGTAACTATAAACGGAGAAGGAGTAGCACCCTGACAATACACTGTAATACCGTTAATAATTGGTGCAGGCGGTATGGGGGCTAAACCAACATCAATAGTAGTGCTGTCTTTGCAACCGAAGATTGTAGTACCAACAACTTTATAGATACCGGAATCACCAATCGTAAAACCATTAATATTAGGAAATTCTAATGTGGAAGTAAAACCCGAAGGACCTGTCCAGTAAAAAGTCTCGCCTAAAGAATCAGGAGTAACACTTAGATGCAACGTATCTACCAAACCGGCACACAACGGCGCATTGCTTGTTTCAATTAATAGAGGGCTTGCATGTACAAAAACATGTGTTTTTGCAGAATCTAGAGAGCCTCCCAAAGTTCTATATAGTGTATAAACACCGGTATCGGAATAGGTAGCCGGGTAAATAAAAGGATTCTGCCTAGTACTTGTAAAGCCTGACGGACCTACCCACCTAAAAGTAGCGCCAATAGAATCACCCAATGCACGTAGTTTAATAGTGTCCCCAAAGCACGGATTATTACAAGATGCACCAAAACATAATACTACAACTAATTTAAATGTTTTATTGGCACAAGAATACATACCTAAAGCACTATCCGTACCAGTAATCGTAAATGTAGTAGTATCGGATGTTAGGGATGCTACATTTATGAAATTAGTTGTACCTGTTGTAGTTGCTAAGCCTGTACCCGGGGCCCAAGACCAATGCGACCAAGTCCAGTTTTTATCGGTAGCATGTATCATATTTACAGGTATAGTTGTTATTCCCGGGTAATCACATATTTTAAAAGTGTCTATTGAATCTACAATTACACCGTTTACAACCATTTGCGGGTCAGGGAAAGCACTATCAATACCATAATTATTACCGTTAAAAACATAGGCATACGATATTACAGTACTATCGCCGGCTGCAATGGTACCCAAATTATATACAAGACCAATTGCTATATCGCCAGGGTCTGCAACACCTACCGTATATTGAGCCGTAGTATAGGTTTGATTCCAGCAGGTAGCCAAATCTACTGAACTCCATAAAGGCCAACTATCGTAAATAAAAGCAACGGCACGGCAGTCTTTTGTGGCAAGAGCTAATGTAGCAAATGAATATCCGGTGCCGGTGGCTTGCACCATTACCCTATGGTCAATATCATTTTGATACATAACCATGTTATCGGTAGTAAACGAACCACCGGGCCAACTCTCATCATTATCGGGGTCGCAAGACCTTAAATAATAAACATTGGGTACAGGTGCACCACTTGTATTATGAAAAACAGTAGTAACAACAACTGCATCTGCATTCGTATCTACTCTTGTTTCCTGATTAATAGTAAGACCGGCACATGTACCTGCCCAATTGCCTAATAAATGCCCTCCGGCATTTACATAAGAAACGTTAGCACCTGTAAGTGTACCACCGGAAAAACCACTACCATAAAAGGCTTGGGTCTGTACACCGTTTACCTGCATTTCCCATCCTTCAAACGGACTACCTGGATATGTATAGTCGCCCATATATTCCGGTGTTCCTACAGTCCACCCATCATGTCCATAGTCATAAACCTCGGCAAGATTAGTGCTAAAACCGGTATGGGGATAGTAACCGGTCAGTGTTGTTAAACCAACATCCGGACCAAAAGCACCATTATCATCTTGTCCTATTTCGAGCCAATGCCCGGGAAAGAATATTGCAGTACCTGCCATTTGAGCAGAAACACTAAACGAAAATAATCCAAAAAACAAAAAACAGTATATAAAAACGCGCATAAGCTATATAAATTAATTTAAGGTTAAATGTAGATTAATTTTTTCAACAAACCTATGAAATTAAAATAATTATTTCATAAAAAATTTATTTAAAAGATAATCTACAATTAACACTAAGACAGTAAGGATTTTGTTTTGGTTGGATAATTAT
>CAIWXG010000303.1 GCA_903916555.1 uncultured Bacteroidota bacterium | reverse complement strand
GTATATATATTTAATAAACTTGTTGACTAATTTTGATATTATATACTAATTATATAATTTAATTACAATGTGTATAGTTAATTTATTTTAATATATATTATAATTGTGTGTTGTGTTTATTTTAAGTAACTATCTATATTTTTTTGAATTTCATAGTTTACTATGAAATAAATTTTACTACAATAGAATATAGCATAATTCCTTTAGGTTTTATTGGCAACTACAGATTACACAAAAATTATGTACTATAATAAAGCTGATAAAAAATACATATACAATGATAGTGCGGATTGTACAAATGACATTTCAAAAAGAAAAAGTAACTCACTTTATTTCCTTTTTTGAATCTAGAAAACATTTAATAAGAAATTTTGCCGGATGTAACCACTTGGAGCTATGGCAGGATACTAATGAGGATAATATATTTTTTACATATAGTATTTGGGATAACGAATACGCCTTAAATAAATATCGTTTTTCAGAATTTTTTAAAGATACTTGGACAATTACCAAAGCCATGTTTGTTGCAAAACCACAAGCGTGGAGTGTAAATAGGAAAATAGTAGTTTAAATTAATGTGTATTATTTTTATACAATGAATAATAGTAACTATTCAGACTCCATAAAATTAATCCCGCCTGTACGGGCAGGTCTTCGGGATTTTGAAAAGGGAAAATTTATTTTTTATTTTTCAAACTGAATAGTTACGAATAATTATGTGTTCCCAAATATTTCCATAAATATTAAATGCTCGACAAAAATATGGAAAGGGTGATTTTATTATTAACCACATATTTGTTCTAAATGTCTTCCACTTATAGGATGATATTATAGTATTGGAATTAAATAATAATGTAACCATTTCATAATTAAAATGTAATATTAGCTATCTTTTATCATGCCTAAATAAATGCATATTAAATAATACTAAAGCCAATAAAAGATGTAAACATACATTCTTATTGGCTTTAGTATTTATACTATACAAAAATAGTTAATTTTATTTTTTTGGAGCAGGTGCAGCAGCTTTAGCAGCAGGAGCGGCTTTTGCCGGTGCAGCTTTAGCAGCCGGTACAGCATCTGTTTCTGCCTGGCGTAGAGCACGGGTAGTTACTACAGATGCAATAGGAATACGTGGTGAATTTAAAATTTCAATATTTTCAACCACAACTTCTTCAACACGCACGTTACCATGCAATTGTAAATTGTCTATATTTACTTCAATAGCTTCTTTTAAGTATTTAGGTAAGGTGCGTATTTGTAAAGATTTCATCTTTAATTCTAATTTACCACCATCTTTTACACCCTGTGGTTGCCCTACAAACTTAATAGGTAATGTAGCAATAACCATTTTGTCATCTACTAATTCTAAAAAGTCTATGTGATTTAAACCATCTGTAACAACATCAAATTGTATATCTTTCATTATACATTTATGTGTGTTTCCATCAATACTTATTTCAGCAAGCTGAAACTCCGGTGTATATACCAAGTCACGAAAAGATAATAGTGGTGCATGGAAATGGATTGTTTCGTTACCGCCATACATTACAGCCGGTACTTGTCCTTCAGAACGGAGTTGGCGAGTGATTTTTTTGCCTAAGCCGCTTCTTTTTTTACCTTCAATTTTTACAATTTTCATTTTTTAAATTTTTGTTCTTTCAACACCGGTCGATATTCCGCCAAACATCCGGACGTTGAAATCTTTTTATAAATAAGGTAACTCCATTTTGGAGTGGCAGATTTTTTTGTTTAAACAGTCTTTATATTAAATTTGTGTTTATTGTTATGAACAAATAAAGAACTAATCGATTTATTTTCAAACGTATTTCTAATAGCTACTGCAAATAATTCATCAGTAGATAACTCTTTAATCTTAGAACTTTCTCTTTTTAAAGGTATAGTATCACAAACTACTAATTCCTCTAAAACAGAATTTTCTATGTTTTCGTAAGCATTATCGCTTAAAACCGGATGCGTACAAAAAGCCCTTACAGACAATGCACCTCTTTCTTTTATTATAGAGGCAGAACGACATAAAGTACCGGCAGTATCACAAATATCGTCTATAAGTACTACATTTTTGCCTTTTACATCACCTATTACTGTCATAGAAGCAATTTCATTTGCTCGTTTACGTTGTTTGTCACAAATTACCATGTCAACGGCAAAATGTTTTGCAACCTCTCTTACTCTGTTGGTGCTTCCCACATCAGGGGCTGCAAATATAAGGTCTTTTATCTTTAAATTTTCAATATAGGGAATAAAAATTGCAGAAGTATCTAAATGGTCAACCGGTATATCGAAGAAGCCTTGTATTTGGGGTGCATGTAAATCCATAGTCATAACCCGATTAGCCCCTGCTACTGTTAGCAAATTAGCTACTAATTTAGAGGCTATAGATACACGTGGTTTATCTTTCCTGTCTTGCCTTGCTAAACCGAAATAGGGTATTACTGCAGTAATATAGCTGGCAGATGCACGTCTGGCTGCATCTATCATCATTAATAATTCTAATAAATTATCTGCCGGTGCATTTGTTGATTGTACTAAAAAAACAGAATCTCCGCGTATTGATTCTTCAAATATAGGCTGAAATTCACCGTCTTTAAATCTTTGCAACTTTAATGCTCCAACTTGCCTATTTAACGCTTTTGCTATTTTTTCGGACAGATGTATTGAACCACTGCCGGAAAATATTTTTAATGAGGAATTCATATTTTATAAATGGGTGGCAAAGGTAATTAATGTTACAGAAATTAGTAAGCCATTTTTAACTATTGTGAAATTTTATTAAGTTATTGTTGATTTCTTCTCTTTCTAATATTTACATATATAGACAAGTAGATGACTCTGCTGATTCTCATTATCCATGGTTGACAAAAAATAACGATTGAAATACTCGTAATTAAATAATACAAAACGCTATTGTCATTAATATGAATTCCGAATATAAGCCAATACCATACTAAATTAATAAAAAATAATATTAATGATATGGCGTAACTAACATACCCCGTTCCAAAATAAAATCCTGTTTCCGGTTCCATTTTTAGTCCACATTCTTTGCAATGTTCAGGCATATCCAGCACATGATTTAGTGGGAAAATACTTTTGTTTATAAACATATTACTCTTGCCACAATCAGGGCATTGCATTTTAAATATATTTAATAATATTGGTCTTGAGGAAGACTTCATTTTATCAATTTTTTGTAAAGATAGCAGTGTTTGTATTATTGGTTTAATCTAAAAAATGTGTATGCATAACTTACACAATAAGAACCGTAATGAGTAACATCTTTATTTTGTAACTTGGGAATGTTTTGTAAGTAGTATCTTATTATAAAATATGTTTAAATAAAAGATTCCTTTTCTTTTATTTATTTTCTCTGTTCTAAATCATTATTTTTGCAGTATGCTACGTAAGCT
>CAIWXG010000302.1 GCA_903916555.1 uncultured Bacteroidota bacterium | reverse complement strand
TATAATAATTTATTTCTACATTTTTTAGTATCTCGAATAGTATATTTGTTTTTCAGAAACAAATTATATTTTTCTAAAACTAATTTTACCGGTAAATTTTTCTATAAAATGAGCATAAAAAAAAATAACAATATTAAAATATGCAGCTTAGTGTTTCTTATTACACTATTTATATTACCATGCTCAAGTTATGGCAAAGTTTTTAAAGACACTGCACGAGTTAAGAAAGTATATCTACGACAATTTAAAGATACTGTTCATTTCAGAAAAACTACATTAGAAAAAAAGAATTTAGTATTAGAAGACAGTACACTTAATGAAATAGGTATTGACAGTTTATTGACAAAAATTGAAAATATTCATAACTCATTAAATAGTATTATTAACACCACTAGTTTGGGTTATGATACAAAAGATATTGAAGACAACTTACCCAATATTGATTCTAATATAAATATAATTGGTGAAAGCCTAATAAGATATAATGGCGTATTAGACATTAAAAATTTACAAATGTTTGATGTATTATTATTATCATTTCAAAACCAATTAACAGACTGGCGCGTATTGTTATTTAAATATGATAAAGAATTAGCTGAAATGAATTCTAATATTATAAGCTATAAAAAAGATACCATTTTAAGGGATTTAATGGAAGACAGCTCATTTAGCAGTGCCTATTTAAACGAATTGAATGATTTGAAAAGTAAAATGGATATTGCGACACAATCAACTAATGACAATCAAGCAATATTAAAACAATTATTAGCAGAGGTATCAAATCAATATTTTGAGTCAATTGATTTGCAAAATAAAATAAATGGAGTTTTAAGAAAAACAAGTGCCAGAGTGTTTAGTAAAGAATACGATTATTTATGGAATATAGGCAGTAAAACTATAAGCGAGTCGAGTGAGCAAGATAAATTGATAGAACAATCTAATAAAGGCGAGCGAAAAATATTGAAATATTATTTTATGCGAAATTGGAAAGACCAATTTTGGATGTTTCTTGCCGGATTGATTTTCTTTTTATGGATAATTAGAAATATAAACAAACTAAAAAAATTATCTTTAATAGAAGCAAATAATAACCCTCATAATTTTTTGTTTATAAAGAGCCTACCAATATTGCCAACCTTAGTAGTAATATTTAACATAGCTCCCTTTTTTGATATTCACCCCCCTACAGCTTATGTAGAAATAATGCAATCTTTATTAGTAGTTGCTGTAACCTTTCTATTATGGAAAAGTTGGTCGAAAGAACTGTTTTTTTATTGGCTAATAATGGGTGTGTTTTTTATTACCTATTCATTAGCAGATATGTTTTTACTTCAAGGCCTATCATTTAGAATATTTTTACTGGTTTTCAATATATTGTCAATACTATTAGGTGTATTATGGTTTAAAAAATTGAAAGAACATACGCTCATTTTTGTCAAAATGATAAGAATTGTATCAATAATATATATTTTATTAAATGCAACTGCTATACTTTGCAATTTATTTGGAAGAATAAGTTTGACTAAAATATTTTCCGGTACGGCAATATTTGGATTAACACAGGTAATTGCACTATCTATATTTATGCAAATAGTTACAGAAGCGTTTAAATTACAGATGCTTGTAAACCAAAATAAAGGTGGTATAAATGCGAAACTGGATTTTCATAAAATACAACATTTATTAAGTAGAGCTTTAATAATAATATCTATTGCATTGTGGGTTATAGTATTTACGATAAGCCTAAATATTTATAATAGTGTCTTTTCGCAAACATTATTGTTTTTAACACAAAAAAGAAGAATCGGGACAACAGATTTTGAAATAGGCAACATATTTATATTTATATTCATAATATACATTTCCAATTTATTGCAAAATGGTATAGGCTCCTTATATGGTAAAGATGGTGCTTGGGACCCGGAGGTTAAGAAAAATGGTTCGCGATTGGCAATGACAAGATTGGTATTGATTGTTTGTGGTTTTTTATTGGCAGTATCCGCTTCCGGCTTGCCAATAGATAAAATTACAATTGTATTGGGTGCGTTAGGTGTTGGTATAGGTTTAGGACTACAGAGCATAGTTAACAATTTAGTATCGGGTGTAATATTAATTTTTGAACAGCCATTTAGAATTGGAGACTATATTGAAATTACCGATAAAAAAGGACGAGTACTGGATATTGGCATTAGAGCAAGTAAAATACTTATGGAAGATGGTGCTGAAATGGTTATTTCTAATGGCGACTTATTGTCGGGCAGAGTTATAAATTGGACACATAGAAATGATAATGTAAGAATAGATTTATTGTTTAATATTGATATATCGGTTTCTAAAAAGACTTATGACGAACTGAAAGTAATCATAAATAATGAATTGAGTAATTCGGAATATGTTTTAAAAACAGAAACAAATGAAATACTTCTTTCTGCAATAACCACTTCGGCTATGAATATTATTGTTTTAGTATGGATAAATAATGTACACGAATCTAGAAATATTAAAAGCCTACTATTGAACAAAGTTTATTTAGCTTTTGAAAAAAATAATATAAAAGTATTATAGATTAACAACTATTTATATTTATTAATCTATCAATTCAATAATATTTCTGCCTAATTTAATCATGTTTTTTTGTTCCATTGTTCTTAATAAGCGGCTTATAGCTTCTCTGTGTGCATGTAGCTCATCTGCTATTTGTTGATGGGTAATATATAAAGCTTTCGTATTGTTTGCTTTTGCTCTTTCTTGTAAATAGTGTAATAATTGCTTGTCCATATTATTGAATGCAATTAAATCTATCACCTCAATTAACTCTGCAAACCGACTACTATAGGTATTATTTATAAAATTTTTCCATTCAGCATATTTATACCACTCATCTATAAGATTAGCAGGTATCAGTAAAACTTCTGTATTATCTTCTGCAATTGCCTTAATGTTACTTCTTTTTCTACTTTGGCAACAATTGATAGCCATTGCACATGTTTGCCCGGGATATAGATGATATAAAAATATCTCCATTCCATCTTCGTTTTGTCGCACAATTCGTAAAACACCCTTTAGTACTATTGGTAGAAATACAATTTCGTCACCGGAAGATAAATGAATGTCGTCCTTTAAAATTGTTTTAGTACGGGCATAACGGCTTATTTCATCAACTAATTGCTTGTCTTTAAATACCAAATCATTCTTAAAAGTTACATCCATTTAGCTGCGAAAGTAATAAATTCTTGCCGCAGTGTATTAATAACCCTTTCGGTATTTTGAAACACTTCTTTTTTGCTATCATGCTTTATAACCAACTCTACATTAATGTATCCGGCTGTGTTTTCGGCTGCTTCTATTGCTATATTTCTTAGGTTCTCATTTATATCATGTTCCAATATATCAATATTTTCAAATTGAATTTTCAATTGATTTTCAAAATGTTCAATGTGTGCAGCAATATCGTTGTTGGAGTATTTTCCGGCAATTTCGGTTAGTCTGTTTTTTATTATATTTAAATCTTCTTTATAAAAATCAAGAGATGACAACCACACTTTGTGTTCATCTGTCATTAATGAAATCCGTTCCTTTATCATATACTATTTTTTTGCAAAAATATATTACTCAAAGAAAGTAAAAGATGATTTTAATCAATTAAGAATTTGTTTTTTGGTCTTACTTTTTTAATTTTATTATACAGTATTTCATTAGGTTCTATTAAAAACACCAGTATAGCCTCTTAAATAAAAATTACAGGTATTACTTCCTAAAATGGGGTAATTAACCCCAATATCAAGATACGTAATATTTCTTACTTTATATCTCTCCAGCATTTTAAGCATAATAATATCTTCGCCAAACTGCAAAAGGCTTACCCCTGCCAGCCCTTCCATTACAGGCATATATGAATGCAGCTTTCTGAAAATTCTTTTATTTTAAATAACATTAACATTGCTTATATTTCTACTGTGTTCTAATTTCTACTGCAAAGAGCGTAAAGTTTTTTTGCAATTAGGAGAGAAAAATTTCAGCTAAGTACTATTAATAAAGTTGAAATAAATCCTTAAAAGATAACAAATATTTTTTGTAAAATAAAAATATGTTATTATCTTTCCGAAATTAATGATAGAGAAAATAAATAATTTAAAAAATTAAATACACATGAAAAAATCGCTACTAAGCATCTTAATTCTTGTTATTACTATTAATGTAAACGCACAAAGTAGTGCCGGCTTAATTGCACACTGGAACATGAATGGAACTACTAACGATGTGAGTGGTGGGGGGCATAATGGCACAGGCTATAATTTAACACCGGCAACCGGTTCTGACGGCATTGCCGGACATGCTTATTATTTTAATGGTGTAAACAGTTATATCAACATACCTTATTTGCCTGATATGAATTTGCATAATTATTCCATAACTGCAAACATAAAAGTAGCCGGTTTTTATGCCGGCACATGCCATAACAGTATGGTTTTTATTAGAGGTACTAGTAGCCCTTCAGGTACTGGAACGTATAGTTTGTTTTTTTCTGATATAGAATTAGGCACAAGTTGCTCATCTACTATTGCTGATACAAATGCAGAAGTATTTGTTCCCGGAGCAGGTGCGACAGGTGCAGCATTAGGACCGGCTACACCAGCAGGTTATTCTTACACACCTTATGTAGCAAAAAATGTTTGGTATAAAATAATTGTTACCTTTAATGATACGGTATTTAAATTATATATAAATGACACTCTTGTTCATACTGTTACCATTACAACACCGGGTACACCCATGGGTTCAAGCACGCAAGGGGCATCTATCGGTATGTGTAAAATAGATTCTGCTTCAGGGTTTCCATACTTTTTTCATGGCGATATAGATGATATATGCTTATATAACAGAGTGCTTACAGATTCTGAAATAGTACATTTTGGAGATACTTGCGGTAGTATCACTTCACAACCGGTTTCCCGTTCTGCACATGTAGGTACAAATACCTATTTTGCTGTAAATACAACCGTAGCATCTGCAAATTACCAATGGCAAGAAAATACGGGTACCGGCTTTACTAATTTAAGTAATGCAGGTCCATTCTCAGGCGTTAATACCGACACATTACATATTACAGGGGTTACTTCTGCAATGAATAACAGTAATTTCAGATGCCTTATTTCTAATACTTGGGTATGCAGCGACACTACCACAACTGCAATATTAACAGCAACAACCGGATTAAACAATGTGCAGCTTA
>CAIWXG010000301.1 GCA_903916555.1 uncultured Bacteroidota bacterium | reverse complement strand
GCATCTTGGCTTATTAAAACAGGGTCTTTACGTATATCAACACCAATAAAACCTGCAAATTCTTCAGGGCTAATTTCTCCTAATCCCTTAAATCGGGTAATTTCTGCTTTACTGCCTATTTCGCTTATTGCATTTCTACGTTCTATATCAGAATAACAATAAATTGTTTTTTGCTTATTACGCACCCTAAATAGAGGCGTTTGTAATATATATACATGATTACCTCTTACTAAATCAGGGAAGAATTGAAGAAAGAAAGTCATTATTAATAACCTAATATGCATACCGTCCACATCGGCATCTGTTGCTATTACAATATTATTATACCGTAAGCCATCCATACCTTCTTCTATATTTAAGGCATGTTGTAAAAGGTTGAATTCCTCGTTTTCGTAAACAATTTTTTTTGTAAGGCTATAACAGTTTAATGGTTTACCTCTTAAACTAAAAACTGCCTGCGATTCTACATTTCTGCTTTTTGTTATGCTTCCACTTGCACTATCACCCTCTGTAATAAATATGGTTGATTCCAGTTTTTTTTGATTAAATTCTTCTTTCCCTTTAACAGGTAATTCATCATTTAAATGAATACGACAATCACGTAATTTCTTATTATGTAAATTGGCTTTTTTGGCTCGTTCGTTGGCTAATTTGCGAATGCCGGCAAGCTCTTTACGTTCTCTTTCGCTTTGTTCTATTCGTTTTTTTAAAGAGTCTGCAACAGCAGGGTTTTTATGCAGGTAGTTGTCTAATTCTTTATTTAGGAAATCGCCTATAAATGTTTTCATTGATGGGCCGTTTTCCCAAACATATTGCGACCCTAATTTTGTTTTTGTTTGAGATTCGAAAACAGGTTCCTGCACGCGTACAGATACTGCTGCACAAATACTTTGCCTTACATCTGTCGCTTCATAATCTTTCTTATAAAAGTCGCGAATCGTTTTTACAAAAACTTCTCTGAACGCACTTTGATGCGTACCGCCTTGTGTAGTATGTTGTCCGTTTACAAATGAGTAGATATCTTCGCCATAATCGCCAGTATGCGTAAAGGCAATTTCAATATCTGTACCTTTAAGATGTATTATGGGGTAACGAATGGTTTCAGGATTGGTTTTTCTTGATAATAAATCAAGTAAGCCGTTTTTTGATACATAGTTACGCCGGTTGAAATGTATTTGTAAGCCTGCATTTAAAAAGCAATAATTCCATACTTGATTTTCCAAATATTCGTTCAGGAAGTGGTAATTACGAAAAATGGTGTCATCGGGTCTAAATACTACAAGTGTACCATTATTTTCTGTTGTTGCTTCTTGTGGCAAATCCTTAACTAAATGACCTTTTTCAAATTCGGCTGTTTTTGCAAAGCCCTCTCTGAAAGAAGATACTTTAAACTGTTTGCTTAAAGCATTTACTGCTTTTGTACCTACACCATTTAACCCTACCGATTTTTGAAATGCTTTGCTATCATATTTAGCACCTGTATTTATTTTACTAACAACATCAACTACCTTGCCTAATGGAATGCCCCTACCAAAATCGCGTACTGTAACTTCACCGTCATTAGATATGGTTAATTCAATACGTTTACCATGCCCCATAGTAAACTCATCAATACAGTTATCCACAACTTCCTTTACCAATACATAAATACCATCGTCTGTGCTACTGCCGTCGCCTAGCTTACCGATATACATACCGGGTCTTAAACGAATATGCTCTCGCCAATCGAGCGAGCGAATACTGTCTTCATTATATTGATTGAGTAAATCAGCCATTTATTATTTATTAATATAATATATCTGTAGTTCAAGCAAAGTTACAAGCAAAAAATACAAAGGCTGTTTTTATTTAAAGAAAATTTTGGGTGTGGTTTCTGCTTTTTTTATAAATTCTCTAATTTTTACTTCATTTAGAGGTTTATTAATAAAATCAATCACATTTTTATATTTATAAGCCCTATCTTTTTCTGAGTCTTCTAAAGATGAGGTGAGCATAGCAATTTTAACATCTGAAGTAATGGATTCAGGAATTTTTGCAAATTCTTCTAAAAATCCAAAACCATCCATTATTGGCATTCTAATATCAAGTAATATTACTTCCGGAATACTTTCTTGTTTATCAATAATATCTGTTATTAAATTTAATGCTTTTTGTGCTGAAATACATACGTGAACACTTTCTGCAACTTGTGTATATTTTATAATACGCTCATTTAACATATTTGTTATATGGTCGTCATCAATTAATAATATCCTTTTCATTATTTCTTATTCTATATCTTTTATAGCTATTTGCAATTTGGAATGCAAACGGCAAAAGTACTACCTTTTCCTATTTCTGAAGTGATTTTTATTGAACCACCTAATTTATTAACTATTTCTTTGCAGTTGTAAAGTCCTAAGCCGGAACCAACAGATTTTTCTGAATTTCTATAAAACATCTCAAATATTTTATCAATTTTATTCTGTTCTATTCCTTCACCATTATCTTCTACTATTATTTTACCTTCCTTTTCAGTTGCAGAGAAATTAAATTTTATGTATGGCGTAGTTTCATTATCACGATAATAAGTATATGAATTGGCTAATAAACAATTTATTATTGCTGCTACTCGTTGTTTATCAGAATAAAAATCAATATGTTCATTAATATTTATATATAAGTCTATTTTCTTATTTATGTTAATGCTTTTTATGTTTTCTAATTTAGCATTTAGAATTTGTTTTATATTTATTTTTTCACTACCAATATATTTTCGTGAATTATGAGAATATACTAATATTTCTTTAATTGTATCATCAACCCTATAGATACAATTTTTCATCAAGCTGAAATATTGTTGTAAATCAGCGGGTACATCTTCAATTGATATACATAAATCTATTAAACCCATTAAAGACATTAAGGGCGAACGTAAATCGTGAGATGTACTGTAAACAAAATTATCTAATTCTGAATTTATCTTTTTTAATTCAAAATTTTGGGACTCTAATTTATATTCAGCTTCTTTTCGTATATTAATATCCCTAATAATAGATTGGGAGCCAATTATATTGTTGTTCTCATATGTATTTGTAACAAGTACTTCAAACCACCGTTTAGTACCGTCTTTACATAGTCCTATATATTCAAAAAAATCTGCAACTTTTTCTCCTGCAAATCTCTTTTTTCTAAGTTCGCTAAGTTTTTCTCTATATTCAGGTGAAATAATATCATCAATATGCAGCTTATTTACATCAGACTTTTCTAAGCCAAACATTTCTAAAAACTTATTATTTGTAAAAATAATATTTGCATTTAGATTTATTATCATTAAGCCGTCATTAATATTTTCTATAACTTGTTGGTATTTATGTTCGTTTTGCTGTAGTAATACTTCTGCTTGTTTTTCTTTTGTTATATCTTGTATAGTTCCTACAACCCTAATTGGCTCATTGTATTCGTTAAAAATTATCTCAGCTCTATCATGTAGATATTTTATCTTGTTATCTAAAAGTTGTATCCTAAAAGTAACATCAAGAATTGTTTTATTTATAATGCAATTTGCAAATGTTTTATATAATTCTTCTACATCATCTTTATGAACATAATTTTTAAAAGTACTAGTAAAAATACCGGAATCAGGTGGTAATTCAAAGATCCTAAACAATTCATTAGACCAATATAAAGTGTCGTTTATAATATCTAAATCCCATGTACCTATTTTTGCAATCCTTTGTGCCTCATATAGTAATACTTGATTGTTTTTTATTTTTTCTTCAACAATTTTTCTTTCTGTAATATCCATGGTAATAACAAATATTCCTTCTTCAACCGGATCTACTTTGAATTCAAACCATTTTACTTCACCGTTTATAAAAACATACTTTTCTTCAAATTCCAACGGTATTCTTTCATCCATACATTTTTTATATGCTAAAAAAACATTTGATTTTTCTACTCCAGAATACATTTCCAGCATTGTTTTTCCGATTAAATTTTCGGGTTTTTGAAATGCTTGTTCAGCAGCAGCTTTATTAACATATTTATATTCCCAATTAAAATCAAGAACCATACAACCGGTAACCATATTGTCTAATGTTCTTTGCAATTTGGTTTCTGCTTTTAAACGTTCTCTGCGTTCTTTTTTTATTTCAGTTACATTTCTAAAAAAGCCTTGTGTTCCTGCCAATTTACCATTTTCGAAATAAGGAACTATTGTTCCTTTCACATTAATTATTTCACCATTTTTGGTAATCATATTTGCAGAATGATTGCGAATAGTATTACCGACTCTTAAAATTTGTAATCGTTCCTCAAAGCCAACTTTTGTATCATCAGTAAAAACATCAACTATTTTTAATCCGATTAACTCAGTTTCAGTATAATTTAAATTTCGCTTCCATGCATTATTAGCCCATAAAATTTCGCCTTTAAGCGATACAGTATTAATCATTTCATCAGTGGCTTCTAATATGTTTTTATATTTTTGTTTACCATCTATTATTTCAATTTCTGCATTTTTTGTAGGTGTAATATCTATAAAATAGCCATTTCTAATATATTTTCCATCTGCTTGTTTTGTTGATATACCTTCAGCATGAATCCAGATTATTGTACCATCTTTTTTTATCATCCTAAATGAATGTTCATATTTAGTGACGTTGGTATTTGATTCTGCAATTATTATTTTTGTTTCTCCTATATCATCAGGGTGTACAGCAATAAACAGGTTGTTGCTATTTGCATATATATCTTCAGGATTTATTCCCAATATTGTTTTTATTACATCGCTTATAAAGGTAAATTTTATTTCGCCTGCTTCGTTAACCTCACTCTGATATTAAATAGCCGGAATAATGGCAGTAATTTCATGTAATATTTGCTCACTTGCTTTTAGTTTCGCATACAATAATTGTTTATCAGTAATATCTCTTATTTCACTAATGGCAATGATACCGTTTGATGTATCAAGATAATTTAAGTTAATATCAACAGGGAAAATTTCTCCATTTTTTTTCAAAGCATAAAATAATCTACCTGCACTGCCCATAGGTCTTGGGCTAATATTCATAAAATACTCATTTATATATTCATTATGTTGTTTTCTTTCATTTTCAGGCATCAATATATCGATAGATTGACCAATAATTTCTTCTTTTGTGTAACCAAAAAGTTTTTCGGCATGCCTATTAAATAGAATTATTTGTTTTTTTTCATTTATAGCCACAATACTATCCGGGCTGCTATCTAAAAGTTGTAAATCATAGTTTTCTTTTATTTTTTTTGTGGGTGTTATTTGTGCAGGTATATTTTTCTTATTTGCTATTTGGATGGCTAAATTATTTAATTCTTTTTCTAAAAGTTCAGTATTATCTAAATTTATATTAAGTTCAATATTCAATGATTTTTTTGCAAAATCTTGAATAATGTAAAATAATTTTTCTTCATGTGTAGTTTTATATTTTTCCATTTGTTTCTTGATATTTTTTAGCCAGTAAACTATGAATCATCAATTTTTAGTTATAAGAATAAATATTAACTAATAATTAGTTTTATGTTTATTTTTACAACAAAATATAAAAATAGTAAATGATGTGCTAAAAACAAATTTTTTTATTTTTTTGTATAATGATTTTATAAAAATGTAATTGTACTAATATCAGAATATTATATTATATTCATAAACATATAAATAATTTACAATTTATATGTTTATATATAACTAAAAACATACAAATAAAAAGAGTATCAATTTGATTCTCTTTTTATTTGAACAAAAAAGTATTAGATATTATTTAGAAACCTTTATTCCATAGTCAATTCCTTTATTGGTAGGCAACCCATACTCTGAAGGATGTAAATACTTATCAATGTTTTTCTGTTCTTTGTTTACCTCAGGCATAATACGATGTGCTTTTGCAAATTTATCTTTTCTAATACCTGTTACTTGCCAACTTACTTCTATATTAGGTAAATTTGTTTTTATTTTAAATTTATTTTCATGAACTTTTTCCGCAATTATAGCTTGTGCAAAAGTACCTATAACCGTAAGTTGATATCGACAATCGCTATTTAAAGCATCAAAATAATCAGGTAAATTTACTTCTGCATTTCCGTTTGCAGCAGTAACAATATTTATATTGTATATATTCATCATGTAAGGGCTTTCAACAAAACTATGATATAAATATTTATTTTCTGGGTCTAATGGATGGTCTATCTTAAAAGAAACTTCGCCTTTTGATAAAAGAGCGGTAACATTAAAATTTCCACACTTAACTATAGCTCGCTTGCTTTTTCTGTATTATGTTTAATTTATCTTCCAGTTTTTTCAGGTTATGAGTACTTTCAACTATCAGATTTTCAAGATGTGTGCGTAATTCAGCAGCTTTTTTGCTTGGTGTAATGTTTTCTATCGATGTTTTAAAATGTTCAATATTTTCTTTTTCATCCTCAATGGCTTTTATTAAATCTTTTAATCCGTCTTGTGCATGTTTTATTATTGTTGCTTTTCTGTCTTCCTCTTGTTTTGCTATATTAGCTTTACGTTCTTCATCCTGTTTCTGGCGCATTACTTTATATTCCTCATCTTTCTGCTTTCTTTCGTCTTCTTGTAGTTTTTTCTTTTCTTTATTAGCGTCCTTTCTGGCAAAAAAATGTTTGCGGGCAGCAATAAATTCTTCCCATATCCGCTGTGAATGTGCCTTTGGTACAGTACCTATTTTTTTCCAATCGTCTAATAGTTTGTTCATTTCTACTGTTACCTCGCCCCAAGCAAAGGATTCTTTTATTTCTTCGGCACGTTTTAATAAAGCTAATTTTAGATTGTAATTATTTTCAAGTATTTGTCTGTTTTCTTCATTATATTTTCTTTTTGATTCAAAAAACTTGTCTTGCGCCTCTGTATATTTTTTCCAAAGTTCATCTGATTTTTCATTGGGTACTTTTCCTGTTTTTTTCCATTCCTCAGCCAATGTTGCAAAAGCCTGTGTAGTTACATTCCATTCGGTATTATCTTGTAATGCAACTGCTTTTTCTGCAATAGCAGATTTTATAATATAATTATTTTCCTGCTCTTCTTGTATTTTGCCGAAATGAGCCTTCTTTCTATCAAAAAATACTTGTTTGGCAGCTAATAATTGTTGCCATAATTCTTCATTTTTTTTATTAATGGTTCTACCAATGCTTTTCCATTTATCAAGTAATTGTGAAAAATCTTCTGTTGTTTTTTTCCATTCTTCAGAATTGGCAAGAGCTTCGGCTTGTTCTACAATTTCCATTTTCAAATCAAGATTAAGCATCATTTCTTTTTCATCATCATCTTGCGATATTCTTTTGCGTTCATGAAACGATTGTCGTGCTGCTTCTATTCTAGCCCATAATTTTTCATTTCTAAATTTTTCAACATATCCGGCATGTTTCCATTTTTCGCTTATGTCTTTTAATATTTGTGCAGACTCTTTCCAATTGGTGCTTTCTAATGCCCCTTCGGCAAGCAATACCAATTGTAATTTTGCTTTATAATTTTCTTCAATTATTGTAAGTATTGCCTTTTCCCATTCTATAAGCATTGTGGCATATTTTTCAAAATTGCCGACAGCTACTATTTTTTGAAGATAATCTTTTAATAGGTCTATTTTTTCAGTAAACTTTAATTTATCATCCGTACTATTCCATTCTGTTTCTGATTCTTTCATTTTCGTTTCCACGAAACTAAATCTGTCTTGCAATGTTTTTAATGTCGCATCAGCACTCTGTGCAGAGAAATCAGCAATAGAACGTTCTCTAATAAAATAAACAGGATTAAGCAATAAGGTACCTGTTTCCGTAATTTTAAATAATTCTTTGCCTGAAAATGATTGTTCATTCCACCAACCTGCAAAGTCGTATTTGTTTTCTTGCAACATAAAAGTCGTAATTTTTTAAAAAAATTTATAGAGTATTGCTCTTAATGTGCAAGATAAAGCAATTTATTTATTCTAAAAAAACATTAACTATTTTATAATGTGTACGAGCAGGTTTATTACTCCTTTTTTAATTCGTAAATATAATACTTGCTTGTCTATCTTTGTAAATATAGTAATAAATTATGGATATGGATTTTAATAAAGTATCGTTTATTGTTTCCGGTGAGGGCTTATCTGATATGTTGATTGCAATATTAAGCGATGCCGGCTATGATGGATTTGAAGAAACAGAAAATGAATTATTGGCATATATACCTGTAAGTCAATTTGATGCATCATTTTTAGAATCAATATCAGAAGAATATAATATAAGCTATCAAACAAGTATTATACCCAAACAAAACTGGAATCAGGTATGGGAATCTAATTTTGAACCGGTTATTATAGATGATTATTGCACTATACGTGCGTCTTTTCACGATATTAAAGTTAATACTAAATATGATATAATTGTTACACCTAAAATGTCCTTTGGCACAGGTCATCATGCTACTACACAGTTAATGATGTTATTAATGAAAAATATTTCTTTTGAGGGTTTAAAGGTTGTTGATTTTGGTACAGGTACAGGAGTATTGGCAATATTAGCAGAAAAACTGGGTGCAAAAGATATTATTGCTATAGATAATGATGAATGGGCAGTAACAAATGCCAAAGAAAACGTTGTAAATAATGCTTGTATTACTATTAATGTTTCGCAAGCCTCTATAAATGAAATAGAATTTGAAAAAGTTGATATTATACTTGCAAATATAAATAGGCATATACTTATTATGTATATGCAA
Source organism: uncultured Bacteroidota bacterium (assembly GCA_903916555.1). Taxonomy (GTDB): domain Bacteria; phylum Bacteroidota; class Bacteroidia; order Chitinophagales; family Chitinophagaceae; genus CAIYTT01. The sequence goes on along the minus strand of CAIWXG010000301.1, from coordinate 440 downwards.
GAATTAGCTAATCGACTTTCTACCACAGGTAGTTTATTAATTAGTGGTCTGCTTAAAGATGACAAGGAAATAATATTAGCATCTGTTGAGAATGTTGGTTTAAAACTAAAAGAATTTAAAGAACAAAATAACTGGATTGCCATGACCTTGGGCTGGTAAGTTTGAAACAATAAGAAGATTTTAAATCTATTAAAACATATAAATATTGTGATATATATATATCAGTTGATTTATCTTTATAAGTAAATTATGCAATATTTTTTAGAATTATGCAGTTTGGATTATTAATAGAGCAGGTTAGTAGAATTATGGCTGTTTTTAGCAATTTAATACAATTGATGAAGAATTTTATTTGTGAGGCAGCGAATTTTGCTATAAAACTAAATCAGATATTTATTTTGTATTAAAAGTGTAAAATATTTGTTATTGCGATATTTTAT
>CAIWXG010000300.1 GCA_903916555.1 uncultured Bacteroidota bacterium | reverse complement strand
TCCACTGGGAATCGGGAAGTGAGAATGAAACTCCTACTATCCTACCTTTTAAGAATATCAAATAGTTCTGTATGTATATATAATGTCTCTTTCCAAACCTTTTTTGATTGCAATATTCCTAATTTTTCAAACTCTCCTGGTCGAAGCGTCTGGTTTCGTCCTTATTAGATGGAAGCGTCCGCTTCCGAAACAAGCGAGATTTTGAAAAGTTTTAGGTCGAAGTGGGATTGCTTCAAATAGGTTGAGCAACAAACGTAGCCGGTGAAATGATTGATATTGATTGAAAAGGGTGGAGTGTAAGCAAATCTTTATCTCCGGTAATAATACTAACTGCCTTACCACTTATTGCCAACTCTAAAAACTTATTGTCTTTAAAATCCCGGCAAGCACTTATTTGGATGGTAACATTTACGAAAATACTTCTGTTAATGTATGCAGCAATAGCTTCATTTTTATCATCAACAGAAATGTACTTATCAAATTTTTTGCGGGAAAATACTTCAATCAGTTCTCTTATTGTATCGCTTGAATATAGTAACAACCCTTTTTGCTGAGCCTTGTTATATGCAGTTCTTGATATGGAACCGGATAAAAGATGGGCACTAATAATGCTATTGGTATCAAATACATATTTAATCATTATTATTCAATAATTCGCTTAGGATTTCAGGGTTAAGTCCACTCAATTCCGCTTTATTACCAATTTTATCCAAAAGTTGCTCATAGCCAGTACTACCTGCATCATTAATTACTTTTTTTAAAAAATAATTAATGAAATCATTAAACTTTTGCTTAGCTATTGCATCAAATTTTTGATATGCTTTCCCAATCGCATCATCCACCTCAACTTCTATTTTTTCCATAGTATTATCTTTAAAGACTTTTATAAAATTACAAAATTATTTTGAAATTAGTGCAAAAACAACTAAACTGCATAGTCCTAAATTTACTGTAGTGTCCCCCACAGGTCGAAGCATCCGCCGCAACTGGTAGAAGCGTCTTTGCTTTGCCCTATTTATTTAGAAGCTTCCCTCTTTCCGAAACAAGCGAGATTCTGAATGTTTTAAGTAAATGCGAGATTACTTCAACCAGTGAATTTTAACAAACCTGTAAATTATATAATTATTTCGTCAGGTTATATAAAATAAACGTGTAGAATAGTCTCAATTTTGTGTTGTGAACTTCTTCACAAACATGCCGTAGCATAACGGTGAATAAAATAATACACAATGAAAAATTATCAGAAATTATTATGTGGTTTGGCAATTACAATGTCTTGCAGCATGTATGAAGCCAATGCCCAAATATATGTGAATGTTCGTCCGGTACGCCCTGCTTATATGCGTACTGTAGCACCAAGCCCTCGTCATATCTGGATAGACGAAGACTGGCAAGAGGTAAACGGCACTTACGTATTTATTGGTGGGCACTGGGCTGAGCCACCGCATGCCGGCTACATTTATGAAACCGGCCATTGGGGACATACTAACAGAGGACACAGATGGGAACCGGGTCGTTGGAATGGTAAGGAAGATAGAAACCGTAACAACCGCGACCATGATAATCGCAGATAAAAATATATTTAAATTAAAATATTTTCCTAAAGTTTTCTAAACAATCAAAAAAACAATCAAAAAATGAAAAAATCAATATTGGTAATCGCATCATTATTAATAGTAATTTCTCTTTTCAGCAATTGCTGCACACAGAAAAGAACAAGCTGTTGTAGGGCATATCATGAAAGAACATGGTAAGGCTATCCAAACATATAGTTTATAATAAAAGCCAACTGTTAAGTTGGTTTTTATTGTTATCTAAATGTTAGTTCCACTGTTAATCGTCCTGTTCGTCCTTTTTTGTTGTCGCGTTTCCGCTTCAGAAACAAGCAGAACGCTATAATGTTTTAGTTTCAAGGGTCTCCCTTCAATCGGTGTATAACCCCCCACTGGACGAATCGTCTCCTATTTTAAGGGTGAAATTTCTTATACACAGAAGTCATCCCAGTTGTAACATCCGACAGCGACCCAATTAGCAAATATAACCGAAAGTTGTAATCGCCTGCCGGTGTATCGTATTTACGAAAAACTGCATTCCACTTCATCGTATTTTGGGACGCAAAATTCCATCTACCATACCCCAATTTTGACCATGTTAGCTGAGGGAGATCTGGACAATAAATGCCCATTGCATATTGTGAATCGGTTGTAGATAATATAACTGGTATATTCTGTTCCCCTTGCCCGATTGAAAGGGATGTTAATAACTGCTTGGCAGGATCGAATGTCCAGAATGAAGAAAAATCCTTCGTAAGATAGCCGGTAAGAATTTCAAAAGTTGCGGATGTATGATGCTCTGCCACATGAAAGGTGACAAAATATTCAATGGCATTAGCAATTCCCGAATAGCCGATAGTAACATGTTTGGTTAAGATATGGTTTGAAAGGTTTGTTCTATTCTGAGCCACCTTGAAATTTGTGTCAATACCGCATCCCGCAGGATAAGGTTGATTTATGCGTGTCCAGAATGCCATTTGTACAGATGATATTATTTGGTTGCCATTAGCTATAAAGTACAATAGTTTACTAGTTGATGTATCGCCAGCACCAGTCAGCTTCACTCCCAGCTTCTGTAGGGTTGTAACATTCACCAAAACCATCAAAGCTTGATGCAGATTGTAATTCCCTGCCATGGTCACTCTGGTTAATAAATTCTTTCCCATTCCAATTTAGCGAACAGATTGCGCCTGCGAATTTGGGCGAAGATGAAATTGTTAGCGTATGACCCATAACATCCGAACTTATTGTCCACAAATCTAATGAAGAATTTTCTGCTTTATGGGTGCAATCAGAAAAGCATAATTGAACAAAAAAAATATTGATATTTGTTTCATCATTAGACCAATAGTATAACAGAATTGAGATATTTGTTCTTTTTATAACGCGAATATACGTTTATTACAGTACTAACCTTACATCCTGAAAAGACAAAGTTTGAGTATTGTAAGGATTATCCACATGACAAGGCGTCTCGTAAGCACATCCCGCTTCTGAAAGAAGCGAGATGCCAAACCTTAGAAAATCCCCTAATACTTCCGCATTTTATAAAAGGTATCTATGTTTTCGGAATAAGGTATGTCTTTAAACTCTTTATGTGTAGGTTGTAAATTGTAGGTAACAGTATCAGCACTTTCATCCATTTGTTGCACATTATTTAAATCATCGTTTGTTGTAATTAAGGTTATTGAAAGTAGTCCGTTTTTAAGACTTAATTTTCTTGTGTGCCAAGAATTATGCTCTTTTTCCCAGTCAGCATACTCATTTAAAAATAAATTGCCTTTATATTCTTTTAGTATATTATTCTTATTCGTAAGTTCAAAAACTGTATCTGTAAAATTAATGTGCATTAATAGGGTATCACCCCCTAATCTTTTTACTCCGAATTTGCCTACATTATCGTTTTCGGCATATAGAGAATCGCCTTTTAAAAAATAGAGACTATTTTTACTATCTACATAATACATTTTATTGGCTG
>CAIWXG010000299.1 GCA_903916555.1 uncultured Bacteroidota bacterium | reverse complement strand
GAGCGTGTTCACCTCTTCCCATCCCGAACAGAGAAGTTAAGCCGCTCATGGCCGATGGTACTGCACAACAATGCGGGAGAGTAGGTAGCTGCCATATTCATTTAGAAACGCCTTTACAGTAATGTAAGGGCGTTTTTGTTTTTGGACATCTTTCCATCCCAATGAAGAAGAATTGAGACTCGTTTAGACAAATAGTTGTATTTTATTAATAACCTTGACGACTTCCAGACTATACCACAAATATTTAAAAACGAAGTTGTGTTTACAAAAGCCTTTAAAAAAGCAGAAATTGCAAAAATGACGGTTGCTGATTTTTATATTTACCAAAGAAATAGGAGGGCTTTTATGGACTATGATGGTATAAGAAATTATGATTTAAGAATAGCCAGAGAAAAAGCCATAGAAGAAACTACTATAAAAGCAGAAAGAGAAACACGTCAAATAGGAAAAAGAAACTATGATTAAAGTTGCTAAAGCATTGAAAAATAATAGTATTGAAATTAAAAAAATTACAGATTCTACTGGGTTAACCGAGGACGAAATAAATGGGTTATGATTGCATTGCAAAATACAAAGAAAATTAAAAATTTTTACATGATACTTATTTTAGGTTTAAAAACACCTAAAATTGATGTTATTTTTATATGAAATTAATATCTCAATACAATATCAACATTAACTAACTAAAATTTTAATATATTTTTTAAAGCTAAAAGAAGTTAGTAATTTTATAAATTAATTTGAATTTACATGAAACGAATTATTACATCTTTATTATTGGTTTTAATTAGCACACACTTGTTAGCACAGGTTACATGGTCTGCACCAATTACCGTTTATACAGGTTCCGGTGCCAACCTACACTCGCGTATTTCCTTAAATAGAGCTGGCAGTCCTTATGTTATTTGGGGTAGAACCGATACAAGAGTCTATTTTTCTAAGTGGAATGGCTCATCTTTTAGCACACCGATAGTGCCAAGTGGTTCACTAACTGTATTTGCTCAATCTTGGGCAGGGCCCGACATGGCTGCGTATGGTGATACTGTTTATGTGAGTATGAAGGTTACGCCCGAAAATGTAAATACAAATTATTCTTATCTGGGACATTCTTATAATGGTGGCATAACATTTTCAGCCCCTGTTAGGATAGATAATATTGATACAAGTTTATCCCGCTTCCCAATCGTTACTACTACATCTACGGGTAGCCCCTTGGTGGCTTTTATGAAATTTAATTCATCATTTGGAGATGCCCATTATGTTGTGGCACGCTCAAGCGATTTTGGGGCAACCTTTTCATCTGATGTATTGGCAAGTGGTTCGGCAGGAACTGTATGTGATTGTTGCCCGGCAACTATCCTGTCGGCAGGTAGTACTGCCATTATGCTTTTTAGGAATAATTTAAGTAATATAAGAGATATTTGGGCGGGTATATCAACTGATGGAGGAATTACATTTGCTAACCATTTAGCTACTGATAATACGAATTGGTTTATTTCTTCATGCCCGGCAAGTGGTCCTGATGGCATTGTAATTGGCGATAGTATATATAATGTATTTATGAGTACTGCAAGCGGTACTGCAAGGGTTTATCTTAGTAATTCATCAATAAGTAGTCTTTCTTCGTCAACTTCTTTAATAACAGGAACGATTGCAGGGCTATCATCCCAAAACTATCCTAGAATAGCCAATGCCGGCAATGCTGCCGCTGTTGTATGGAAACAAAATATATCGGGAACCAACTCATTAGCTTTTTCGTTTGCAAACAATATCTCAACGGGTTTTTCGGGTTATAGCACAATAGCTACCGGCAGCGGACTAATGAATGCTGATGTTGCTATGAACAATGGTAACATACATATAGTATGGGAAGACGATAATACAGGCAATGTAATGTATTTAAAAGGCACCTATTTACCTACATCGGCAGAAGAAATAAATAGCAAGGAATTAATTGAAATTTATCCAAACCCTGCTAATGATAATTTTACAGTTGCCTCAAATAGTAATTCAAATATCAGTTACAGTTACCTAATTGATTATACAGGCAAACATTATGACTTAATACCAACTTTAATAAATGGCAAGCCAACATTCAACATTAAAACAGTACCCAATGGGCTGTACTATTTTTTTATAAGTAATAATAGTGGTAAGATTTTTTTTAGTAAATTATTGATAGAGAATAAGAATTAATAGTTGTATTTAATTTAAAATTAATTTTTTTATAACATATCTACCATTGCCATCTGAAATGGTAAAAAAGTAGATTCCTTTATTCAATCCGGATAAATCATATTTTATAGAATGACTGCCGGGATTTAATATTCCTAATTTTTGTTCTTCTAATTGATTACCCAAAGTAGTTGATATACTTAATTTTACTTCTGTTGCATTATTTAAACTAAAATAGATTATTGTATAGTCTGATGCAGGATTAGGATAAATTGTTACCGGATTATTGTCTTTTATTTCATCAAGTCCTGTCCATCCGCAATTGGTTCTTGCTACATATTCCCATTCATTTACTTTTGGTTTAAGGCCTTTGTTTAGCGTGTCTGCATATATTTTTTTATTTGGGCAAATTAAAAATAATGTTGGGAAAATAGTGATGTTAAAGCTAGATAGAAAATCATTTAATGAAATGCCTGTAGGGTTCATTATCGGAAAAAGCGTGCCATTGAGCCAATTTCCTTGTGTATTAGTACCTGTACCATTAAGGTCATTAATTGTTGTTGTTGCATCCCCTTCAATAAATAAAATTCTCCAAGTGTTATCGCCAATAGTATCGTGGAGCGAATACAAACTATCCATAACACCTGAACGGTGATACACCCAACATGGATTGCACCAAGTGGTAGAAACATCAATAGCCACAAATTTACCTGCATTCAGATAGGTATATAAGTTTTGGGTATTGCCATTTATATCGGTAAATGTAAAATCAGGCACTGTATTACCATCTGCAATTTGGGCAAAAGTAAAATCGGTTGAAAAAAACAATATAAAGACTGAAAAAAACAATATTTTTTTCATATTATTAACTTAGTTGTACTTTTAAAAGGGAAATTAGTAATTACAAAAATAATTATTTTTCTTAATTTCTAATTATTTATTATTGTCTCAAAAAAATGCTTTCTGCAAAATATAGGTTCGCAAGACATTATCCAAGTATGAATTATACGTGTACGGTTGCAATAATTTGTTAATAATATACTTTAAATTGTTTTTATTATTTATACATTTAAACATAAATATATTACTTTGTCAATTTTTTAAATTCAGTAAATAATTGTAGAAATAAAAAAATGATTACATTTGCAGTTCAGAAAAAAACATGGAGGTTGTAGCTCAGTAGGTTAGAGCATCAGATTGTGGTTCTGAGGGTCGAGGGTTCGAGCCCCTTTAGCCTCCCCATAACATTATTAAATTGTAAACAATAATAAAAAGTGCTTTTCGGAGCACTTTTTTATTATCTTGCAACCCTGAATAGTCATTAGATATTATTTATAACTAAAAAACGGAAATAAAATGAGTTTAGAAATTACAGGCAAACTGATTGTAAAAGAAAATACTATTGTTGTAAGCGACAAGTTTAAAAAAAGAGAATTTGTTATAGAATTAGCAGAAGATATAAACGGTAATACTTATACTAATTTTGCTAAAATGCAATTAGTACAAAATAAATGTGAAATTATAGATAAATTTAATGTTGGAGATGTTATAAAAGTAAGTTTTAATATAAAAGGTACTAAGTGGCAAAAACCGGGTGAGGACAAAGTAAGTTATTTCACTAATTTGGATGCCTGGCGGATAGAAAGTCCTAATGCAGCACCCAACAGTGGTACTAACCAACAACAAACCCCTGCCAATAATAACAATAATAATAATTACAGCAATCAGGAAACTTATAGTAGTAATGCACCATTTAATCCATCTCCCGAAGCAGTAGATGACTTACCATTCTAAATTTTTAAACCACTTATATGCAAAAACAAATTAAAGTAGTTGCCATTTTATTCTTGGGTATTGTTTTCTTTAGTGCATGTAATAACGTGCCCGACCATACAAAATACATACCTAAAGATGCTATTTTAGTTGCCGGTGTTAATTTTAAAGGTCTAAGCAAAAAAATTGCTTGGAATGTAATAACAGGCAGCAAACTTTTTAAGGAAATGCAAAAACGACTACCCGAAAAAAATGCAAATGATGCTTTAAGTGGTATTGAAAAATCAGGTATTGATTTTATAAGTACGGTATATGCTTTTGTAAATACAGATAAACGTATGAGAGGTGGTAACAGAGTTACTGTACTCGTGCCGTTATCAAATTCAGGTGATTGGGAAACGTATCTTAAAAAGGTATATCCTAATGTTAAAATTACAAGCCATGGCGATAGAAAAGAAGCTAAGGTTAATGATTTTATGTATTTAGGTTGGAATAAGCATTTAATGGCTGTTACTAATTTAATGAATAAGAATTCTGATTATGATGCACCGGATAATGCAGATGCATCAAAAAGTGATGCTGACATTACTATGGAAATGGATAATATTTTTAATATTAAAGAAGAAAACTCTATTATTAGTAATATTAATTTTAAAGCACTGCAATCGAATGGGCATGATGTAACCTTCTGGTTAAATTACGACCAATTGCTTACACAATATAATAATGACCTGAATAATAAAATGCCTGTTAGCTTGGCAAAAGTCAATTTATTATGGAAAGATGCAGCTATTGCCTGTGGTTTTGATTTTAATACAGGTAAAATTACCGGTGATATGAAATATTATGTAAGTAAAGAAATGTATGATATAAGTAGAGATTTTGGTGCGGTAAATGTAGATAAAGAAATGCTTGAACGCTTGCCGAATCAAAATATGGATTTACTTATGGCTATGCATATTTCGCCTACAGGTATAAAAAAATCAGTTGATAAAACAGAGGCTACATCAATGATTGATGCAACATTGACACCGTTGAATATGAACTTAGATTATATTTTGTCTGCATTCTCGGGCGATATGGCTTTTGTAATGAATGACATAAGTGTTACGAGCGAAAATTTTAAAGATGAAATGGGTAGAGAAATGCCTTTTAAAACCCAAAAAACAAATATAAGCATGACGTATGCTTTAAAATTTGATAAAAAAGATAATTTTACTAAACTATTTGCTTTTGTTACTAACTTAGGTATGGGATTAAAACCTTTTGGAAATAACGGTTATTGTTTTCCTATAGATTCAAAGGATTCTGTATATATATTAATGAATGATAAATATGCTGTTGCAAGTAATAAATTTAATAATGCGAATGGTTTTTTAAATGGAAATTTTAGAGCCACAAAAATGCCGGATGCTGCATCATCGCAAATTATCGGCCATCCTATTGCATTTTATCTTGATGTACAGGAAATGGCAAAAAATATAGACCCTAATATCAGCGAGTCGGAAAAAGATAAAGCAATGATAATGGAAAGTAAAAAATTATTGACAAATATTGCTTTTACAGGTGGTGCTTTTAATGATAATGCTACAACTTTTCATTTGGATATAAACTTTGCTAATAAAGAAGAAAATAGTATAATTGCACTAATGGATTACGGTATGCGGCTAAGTGATGCCGAGGCAAAAAATAAGTAATTAAATATATTATTGCCTTACCAACGTTTATTTGTAATATTACGTCTTAGTAGTAAAGAAAAAACTATTTTTGAAAAAATATTTTTGTATATAAGATTTTTAAACCATGAATAAAAAACAAACAAAGCAATTCGCTTTCGGAATAATAACCATTTGTTTGCTTG
>CAIWXG010000298.1 GCA_903916555.1 uncultured Bacteroidota bacterium | reverse complement strand
TAAACCGGTTGAAATGTGCTTATCAAATAATGATAAATATCTTTGGATACCTTATTACAGAAGAGATTTTGACCCAAAAGCTACCGATCCTTCAGCTCTTGCTTTAATAGATGTTGACAGTAATAAAATAATAAGGGTATTTCCGTCTGCACCATTACCTAAAATGGTTGCTTGTTCTAATAATAATAAATATGTGGCTGTAACTAACTGGGGCGATAATACTGTGCATATTATTGACATAAATTCCGGCATTCCCGATACTTTTCAATATTCAGCTCATTTTACTGTTGATTACAAATTGAATTTGAATTTCAACGACTCGGTTGACAGAGATTCTGATTGCGGTTTGTGTTTACGAGGCACGGTTTTTACACCTGATAGCAAATACCTGTTTGTAGGCAGAATGGGTGGTGGTGGCATTGCTGTATTTGATATGAACGAACAAAAATATATTGGCAGTGTTTTTGGCACTAAAACGAATGTAAGACATCTACTTATTAAAGATGATTATCTATATTTAAGTTCTAATAAAGACGGTGTTGTGCAGAGAACTTTATGGAAAGATTTTTTAGCATTTGCATTAGACCATAAAAAAGGTGCCTTATATAATAATTGGAATACTGTTTTTACGGGCGTAGGAGCCAGAACCATTTCCATTACTTCCGATGGTTCTTATTTATTTGCAACTGCAAATAACGAGTCTAAAATAAGTATTGTAAGAACTAAAGACATGAAAAAAATAGGTGAAGTGAATGCAGATTCTTATCCTGTAGGTATGACTATTGATAAAGATGATAAATATTTAGTTGTTACTGCCCAAGGCAAGCCGGGTGGAGGTGGTAACTCTGTTATGATATATGATATAATAAAAAAAATACTTTAGTACTAGCTGCTTAAATTTATTAAACCCAACAAACCTATTTCTGTAACTAAACACATAGATTTGCGAAAAACATGGAAATTGATTGTTCGCCTGTAGAGCTTGATTTATTTGAACGAATTGGTAAAGCCGCAGCAAATCTAAATGTAAGTTGCTTTTTAATAGGCGGTTTTGTTAGAGATAAACTTATTGGCAGAGTAACTAAAGATGCAGATGTGGTTTGCACCGGCGATGGTATAGAATTAGCCCATGCAGTTGCCGCTACCTATAAACCGAAGCCACATGTAAGCTTTTTTAAAAATTACGGCACAGCCCAATTTAAACTAAATGGTTTTGATGTAGAATTTGTAGGGGCAAGAAAAGAATCTTATTCTCCCGAGTCCAGAAACCCGGAAGTGAGTGCAGGCACAATAGAAGACGACCAATTGCGTAGAGATTTTACTATCAATGCTTTAGCAATAAGTCTTAATAACGAAAATTATGGTAAACTGATAGACCCTTTTAATGGATTAGACGATTTAAAAAATGGTATTATTAGAACACCTTTAAATCCTGATATTACTTTTTCGGACGACCCATTAAGAATGATACGTTGCATTAGATTTGCAACACAATTGGGTTTCAAAATTATTCCTGATGTATTCGATGCTATAAAAAGAAATAGCGAACGCATTAAAATCATTTCGCAAGAACGGATTACAGATGAGTTAAATAAAATTATGCTATCACCCAAGCCATCAATTGGGCTGGATTTATTATATAAAGGCAAATTAGCAAAATTGTTTTTCCCTCAACTAATAGATTTAGTTGGTGTTGATTTGATAGAAGGCAAAGGACACAAAGATAATTTTTATCATACATTAGAAGTTCTTGATAATGTTGCAAAAAAAAGTAATAACCTTTGGCTTAGGTGGGCTGCTCTTTTACATGATATTGGTAAACCGGCAACCAAATTTTTTCAAGATGGGCATGGATGGACATTTCATGGGCATGAGGTAGTTGGTAAAAAAATGGTTAGTAAAATTTTCAAACAATTAAAACTACCCCAAACTGAAAATATGAAATACGTTGAAAAATTGGTTTTACTCCATCTTCGACCTATTTCTCTTACAAAGGAAGACATTACAGATTCTGCCATGAGAAGACTTTTGTTTGATGCAGGCAATGAATTGGAGGACTTAATGATTTTATGTGAATCGGATATTACGTCTAAAAACAGACAAAAAGTTCAGCGATATTTAGAAAATTTTAAACATGTAAAAATAAGATTGAGAGAAGTTGAGGAAAAAGATAATATTCGTAATTGGCAACCACCTATTACAGGTGATGAAATTATGCGTATCTTCAATTTGAATCCATCGAGAGAAGTTGGAATATTAAAAACTACAATAAGAGATGCAATACTCGACGATATTATTCCTAATACACGGGCTGCTGCTTATATTTTACTTTTAGAAAAAGCCAAAGAAATAAACCTATTACCAGTTGAACCATTTTAGTACTATTTTTAGCTTTATGATATTTATATTCAGAATTTTAAATAAATAAAAGATGAATAACCGCCAACTTTTTCAAACCTATCTGGCACCCACTTCACCATCACCGGTAGCATTAGACATTGTGTCTGCCACCGGTAATTATCTATATACAAGAGATGGTAAAAAATATTTAGATTTAATTGGTGGCATAAGTGTTTGTAATATAGGGCACAGGCACCCCAAAGTTATAGAAGCAATAAAAAAACAATGCGATGAATACTTGCATGTAATGGTTTATGGAGAATTAATACAAAGTCCACAGATAAAATACGCTCATTTATTAGCAAAACATCTACCTGAAAATTTAAACTGTACCTATTTTACTAATTCCGGGGCTGAGGCAACTGACGGTGCTTTAAAACTAGCTCGAAGAGTTACAGGTAGAACAGAAATAATTTGTTGTAATAATGCTTATCACGGTAATACATTAGGTGCGTTAAGCGTAATGGGCAATGAATATTGGCTTAATGCTTTTAGACCCTTATTGCCCGATGTATGGCATTATAATTATAATTCGCAAGAATTAATTAATGCTATAAGTGATAAGACTGCTTGCGTTATAATAGAAACAATACAGGCAGAAGCAGGTGTTATTTGTCCGGATTTGAAATGGATAAAATCGTTGAGAGAAAAATGTACTACTACCGGAACTCTTCTTATATTAGATGAAATACAATGTGGTTTTGGTAGAACCGGTAAACTCTTTGGATTTGAAAACTATGATATAGTACCCGATATTGTGTTACTTGGCAAGGCTCTTGGTGGTGGTATGCCTTTGGGTGCATTCGTATCTTCGTTTGAAAACATGAAATTATTAAGCACCAATCCTGTTTTAGGGCATATTACAACTTTTGGTGGTCATCCGGTTTCCTGTGCTGCCGGTTTAGCGGGTATGACGGCTTTATTAGAAGAAAATTTGATAGAATCTGTAAATGAAAAAGAACAGCTTTTTCATAAATTATTAATTCATCCTGCAATTAAAACGGTTAGGAGCAAAGGGCTATTAATAGCTATTGAATTAACAAATGAAGAACAAGTACTAAATGTTTTAAATAAATGTTTAGAGAATGGACTATTTTCAGACTGGTTTCTTTTTGCACCACATTGTATTAGAATTGCCCCCCCATTAACCATAACTAAAGAAGAAATAGAATATGCTTGTAATCAATTAATTGGTTTTATGTAAATTACTTTTTTAATATCTAAACATGCAAAAAATAGCTCAATCAACATTAATTCTACTTTTCGTAGCTACAATCCTATTTCATATTCTTGTTTTAGCCCAAATAATTGACTATAAATTAGTTTGGGGAGGTAGAATGAATACTGTAACTGAAATGTATATATTCGAAAGCATATCTTTGTTTCTTAATATACTATTTCTAATTGTAGTACTAATAAAAACGAATAAAATTAAAATAGGAATAAATAAAAAAGTTATCAATACAACTTTATTTCTTATGCTTATTGTTTTTGTCTTAAATACTGTAGGAAATCTAATATCTAAAAATAGTTACGAAAAACTTATTTTCACTCCTCTTACCTTCCTATCAGCTATATTTATTTTTATTGTAATGAATGTAAAAGAGGATAAATAAAAGTAAAATTTAATAAAATTTCACATAACTAATATTCATGTTTCCTATTAGATATCCCATTTTACAAATATGCTTTGCAGGTGAAAACACCTGCAAAGGTGAAAAATATATAGCTTTATAAAAAAGCATTTAACTAAAAAAACAATATTAGTTTTGTAGTTCAAACAAAAAAAAATGAAAAGTACGATTTTATTCTTTGCAATTTTTTTATCCCATTCAATACTATTCGCACAAACTAAAGAAGTAGAATCAGATAGCAAAATGAACTTACAAAAGAAAAAAAAGAAAAAAGAGCATGAAATAGAAATTGCTTTTGGAACAGCACCTGTTCTACTATATTACTACGGTGGCTATAATTCGAGTTTATTATTTGGATATTCGCTTCATTTGAAGTATTTAAAAAACATAAATAAGTCAAATCAAATTGGTATAGGAGTTGATGCAAGTCAATTGGGTATTTCATCCCCGATTTATTCATCTACTGCAACGGGATATAATTACAGTACAAATAATGTACGGAAAGATATGTATTTTGGCAATCCTTCAAAATCAATATTTATTCAATACGATAAAATTAAAAACACTAGAAAATATATGTATTTTGTTTATGGCTTTAATATTGGTTTTGTTTATAATGGAAATACAAACAACACTTCCAATCCTAAAACAGATTATCTAAACATTTCCAATACAACGGGGGTTTTCTGCGGGTTATTATTCAATACTTACTATAAAATAAATAAGAAAATAAATATAAAAATTGACTTAAATCCAAGATTTAATTTTCTTCAAAATGATAATAAATTTGAATTAATTACCTTTCCTATTACACTTGGCATTAACTTTAAAATTTAATTTATGATGAAATAGTTGCATTTCCTATTCGTTACATAATTTTTTTGTTGATGGTTTTGCAAATAAAGACTATTAGTTATATTTTTTTGATAAAAACAGGTACAAAGTCGAAAGAACTAATTCCTTTTTTCCGAAAAGTCTGTTATAAAAATTGAAACTATAAATATTGGAAAACGGACACTGGACTATTTAGGTTTAAGTATCCCATTATATCTTTGTGCTTTGCAGGTGAAAACACCTGCAAAGGTGAAATTTTCTATTTCATTATCATTTGAGCCATAAAAAGGTGCTCAGGGTTCACAATTAATTCTTCTCTTGTTGGGTGTATAATTACATCCATATCTTCTATAGGTATTGCACCAAGTAATGGTACAGAATCTCCCGGTAAAACGATAGCTCTGCAAGTAGTTTGCCTGTTCCTGAACCTTAATTCAACCGGTGCTACTACATCGTATTCTGCAACTACACTAATGGCCAGTTGTACCTTTCTTTTTTCAATAACAGGAAACTGTAAAATTTCCTGGATACTTTCGTTAATAGCAAGCATTACAGAGCCTGTATCTACAAGCATTTTTACAGGCATTCGCTTCACTTCTTCTTCTCCAATAATATATTTTTGTGCCAAAACAAGGTCTGCTCCATTTATCAATTCCACATCAGCATATATTAATCCCATATTTTTTTATTTTAGATGTTAAAGGTACGAAAATTAATCATGAATACAGAGCAAAAGTTAGTTCCAACCAAATGGACAGGACTTTCTAAATAAAATAGGACAGCTACCTACGCTCCTGAAATGCAATGCAACGGAAAGAACAAATTCCCATTTTAGGTTGGTTGATAATAAAAATGTAAACAATAAATGTTAGGGATAGTTTAGGTATTGTACCCATTATAAAATAATTGTTTGCAGGTGAAAACACCTGCAAAGGCGAAAAAAAACATTAATTTTGAGCCTTAAAATATGATATGAAAATAGTAATTTTTTTATTAGTCTTGAGTAATAGCATTAAGTGTTATTCTCAAATAGAGCAAGTCGAATTAAAGTCTAAACCAAACACTTCAACACAAACTTTTAAGTATGATAGCACTATTTTTGACAATACCAACATGAGAGATGATGATAAAGTAGGTGGTTTAGTTAAGGAAAGTGATTTAAATTATGTAAAACGATTTATAGGTCAAGAAGTAATTGTACTTCCAAAATCTCATAAATATATACACAATGATATATATGCATTTGTCGGGTATGGAGCTAATTATGATGGTGATAGTAAGTTTTATAGAAAATTTGATATGATTCAAGACATTAGAACAAAAGTATATAATCCAGTTAAAGGAGGTGATATAGGTAGTTATATCGATTATTTAACTGATTATAATTCACTTGCGGGAAAAAAATTAAAAATATCAGACATATTACACGATATTAAATTTTCTGCAAACAAACCTTGTTATAAACTTATAAATGAAAGTAATGAAGATATAATTTATTATTATGGTCAAAAATCTTATTTATATAATAGAATGGAATTATATAATATTCCAGAACCATTTTTAGTAGTGGGATATTTTGAAAAATTAAAACAAACTTATCTTAATAAAGATTTTATTTTCAGTAATAAAAATACTCGAAATAAAAATACTCGAAATAAAAATCTCATAGATAATGAAAATCTCATAGATAACAATACTGGAAATAATATTGATGATTTTATAAATTCTGAATGGAAATGTACAAAAATTGCTCTTGCTGATTATACTGACAGTAAATATCAAAAAATAACAATTATTCTTTATAACAATAACGGAAATGAAATTGCTATGGAATTAAAAAAGTTTCAAATACAATTTATTAGCAAAGAACAATATATAGAACAAATAGAAAATGAACAAATAGAAAATGAAAAAATAGAAAAGGAAAAAAGAAATAAAGAAAAGGAAAAGCAAGAAAATGAAGAAAAATTAATAGCAATAAAACAAATTGAAAATGAAAAAATTGAAAAAGAGAAAATAAATAGAGAAAAGCAAGAAAAATTAATTGATAAAAAAAATATTGAAAATATAAAATTAGCTAAAGCGAATAATGAAATAAAAAAGAAACTACGAAAAGAAAATTTAATTAAAAAATATGGTTATGAATATGGTACAACAATTTTTGAAGGTCAAGTTGCAATAGGAATGACAAAAGAAATGTGTATAGATGCTTGGGGCAAGCCTCATGATATTAATCGAACAGTAGGCAAAGAATATATAATGGAACAATGGGTATATAATCTTAAAAGTTATTTATATTTTGATAAAAGCGGATTGTTAAAAACAATCCAAAATTAATAAAATAAAGCAAGCATTTTTGCCTTTGCAGGTGTTTTAACCTGCAAATCATTATTGTAAAATGAACACTTAACTTTCTTTGATAGTAAACACTTAATAATAAAACAAAAACTCATGAATAATGGATGGCAAAAGGACAAAGAATTTAAAGAAGAAATAGGGTCTTTTATTATTGCATTTTCTGAATTTGAATTTGGACTTGTATCTTTATGTTCTATGACAGAATTTGATTTACGTCAAAATGACAAATACATAATTAAATATCTTGGTTACACATTTGAAAAAAAAATTTCTCATCTTACAGATTTTATAAGTGAAAATTTACATGAATTAACACCTAATTGGGATAAAATTAAAAAGGAAATTATGCCAATAAATAAAGAAAGGAGATTTTTAGTTCATGGTCATATGAATTATGGATTGCCAAATGAACACATTACAACTCACATAAAAGAAAAAGACAATATAACTACAAAAAGGCAAAAACTTGAAGAAATAAGATCAAATACAAATAAAATCCACAATTTAATTTCTGGAGAAAATGGAATTAGAGGGGAGTTCGAAATTTTATTTACAAAAACACGAATAAATAAATGGAACAAATTGGTAAATGATGAATCAAAAATAATTTATAGAATTAATAGCGAAATATTATCTGACTAAAAAGGTAAATCAAACGGTAACTGTTGTTCGATATTTTCCACAGGAATCTCGAAACTAGGTAGTGTATTAGTTTAAATGTTAATGTATTTTAACTAAATCAAATTTAAAATATACGCTTTGTATTTTTCCAAATCCCCTATTCTGTTTACATAAATACAATCTTCCCCATCATATTTATATTTGTCTATTCGGTAATTTACTGCTTTAAATTCCACAAAAAATACTTTATAATATTGTTCTTCAATTTCAATAATATCATCTTTTTGGGGTACAGCTATAAAATAGAGATAATTTCGGCGATTATATTTACTTACAATCGGTTCTATTATCACAATCTCATGGTCAGAAATACATGCAACGCGTAAAGCATAAGGGGTATAACCTGGCATAAAATATTTTTGTATAACAAAGGTAATGCAAAAAGGCTTCAATTAACAGCTCCTGTCTGGTCAAAGCTTCCCGCTCAGACCTAACATACGGAAGCGTCCGCTTGCGAGTTTTAGGTTTTTAAACAATCAATCTAAATCTCTATTTTTTAATATTCATATTTCCTATTTGTTACACAATTGAATTGTAGCTTCTTATTTTAATATTGTATTAAAAATCACTCATCCGGCTCTATGTTATTAAATAAATCAGTTAGGTTAAGTGTAAAGCCTGGTAAAACGGATGTTGTAATAATATCACCGATTAATTTAACGGGTAATAATTGAAATTTACCGTTTTGTAAAATATAAATAAGCATGTTTTGATTTTGCGGGCTTACTACCCAATATCCTTTTACACCTGCTTCTTCATAAATTTCATATTTAAATTTTAATTCCTTTTCGCTGTTGCCGGGGCTTAAAACTTCAACAACAAGATCGGGCGCACCTTTGCAGCCGCGTTTATCTAATTTGGTTCTGTCGCATACTACAAAAACATCAGGTTGTAATACGGTAATAATATCTTTATCGTCTTCTGATTTACGGGCAAAACAAACATCAAAAGGTGCACTAAATACACGACATGTTTTTTTTCGTTAGAATACATTTATATAAGTAAGTATGTCGTCTGCAATTATTTGATGATTCATACTTGGGCTGGGACTCATTTTATAAATTTTACCCTTTATCAGTTCCACTCGTTCATCAAATTGCCATTTTAAATAATCAGCATAAGTATATAATTTATTCAAATCAATATCAGCAAATTCCATTATTTAATATTTTTTCAAAAGTACAAAAAATACTATCTGTAATGTATTATTATTAGCAAGGAATACCTAATGAATGCTTTATAATAAAGGTAATCAAAATATGCCCATTATTTCACATTCATGAAAATAGAATAAAAAACGAGTACCTACAACCTACAACCTACCATTCTTAATTTCTTCAACAATAGCCGGGTCAAGTAAAGTACTGGTATCACCTAAACTATTTAGTTCGCCTTCGGCAATTTTCCGTAATATGCGTCTCATTATCTTACCACTTCTTGTTTTGGGTAAGCCGGTAACAAATTGTACTTTATCAGGTTTTGCTATGGGCCCAATTATTCTGGTTACTGTTTGTAATATATCCAGTTTTGTTTCGTGCTTATTATCGTGTATATGCTCCATTATAACATAAGCATATATGCCCTGCCCTTTCAATTCATGTGGATAACCTACAACAGCACTTTCAATTACCCCTGAGTGCATATTTATTGCGTTTTCAACTTCGGCAGTCCCTATTCTATGTCCGCTAACATTCAGCACGTCATCTACCCTGCCTGTAATGCGATAAAATCCATTTTCATCTCTATAACAACCATCACCTGTAAAATACATATTATCATAAATGGCAAAATAATTTGTGCGGCAACGCTCATGGTCATTATAAGTAGTACGAATTATAGATGGCCAAGGTTGTGTTATACATAAATTTCCACTTACATCATTCCCTTCAATTTCTTTACCCTGCTCGTCAACTAATACCAATTGCACACCGGGCATTGGTAATGTTGCATAGCCCGGTTTTGAAGATGTTATACCGGCAAGGTTTGTTATCATTGCACCACCGGTTTCCGTTTGCCACCAAGTATCAACAATTGGGCATTTACCCTTTCCTATATTTTCATTATACCAATGCCAAGCTTCTTCATTTATAGGTTCGCCAACTGTACCTAGTACCTTTAGGCTATTAAGCTTTTTACCTTTTAACGGTTCAAGCCCAAATGCCATAAGGCTACGTATGGTAGTAGGTGCTGTGTATAAAATAGTAACATTGTGCTTATCAATAATATCCCATAGTCTTGATGCATCGGGGAAATTGGGTATGCCTTCGTATAATAATGATGTGCCGCCTGCACATAATACACCATAAACAATATAAGTATGTCCGGTTATCCAACCTATATCTGCGGTGCAAAAATGTACATCACCTTGTTTATATTGAAAAATATTCACAAACGTATAAGCCGCAAAAATCATATAACCAGCTGTAGCGTGAACCACACCTTTGGGCTTACCGGTAGAACCGGATGTATAAAGAATAAATAAGGGGTCTTCGGCATCTACAGCAACAGGGGCAACAAACGTATGTTCGTTTTCTTGAACTTTAGCTATTTCATCTTCCCACCATAAGTCTCTTCCCTTAATCATACTTACCGGTATATGTGTGCGAGTAAGAACAATAACCGTTTTCACAAATTTACATGCTACCAAAGCATTATCAATCAATGTTTTAAGTCCTATTTCTTTATTACCTCTAAATGCACCATCGCATGTAACTATTAATTCTGCCTGTGTATCTTGTAAGCGGTCTGCAATACTTTGAGCACTAAACCCGCCAAAAATAACGGAATGTATAGCACCTATTCTAGCACAAGCCAGCATAGCAACCGGCAATTCCGGCACCATACCCATATAAATACAAACACGGTCGCCTTTTTTAACTCCATTATTTATAAGAACTTGTGCAAATTCATTTACTTTTACATATAAATCATTATAAGTAATGGTTCTGCTTTTTTCTTTCGGGTTATTAGGTTCCCAAATAATAGCCGGCTGATCGCCTAAATTATATAAATGTCTGTCTATACAATTTTCAGTAATATTAAGTTTGGCATTTAAAAACCATTTTGTATTTGCTGTTCTAAAATCAGACTCTAATACCTTATTCCATTTTTCTTTCCATTGAAAACTTTCGGCAATTTCTGCCCAAAATTCCTCCGGTTGGTCAACGCTTTTTCTATATGCGTCTTTATATTCTTCGTAGGTTTTTATTTGATATGGATATGACATAGATGCTTTATTTACCAATGCTAAAGGTAAAATATTTTCATTAAAAATTCCTGATTTTTATCAGTTTTTTTATATCCAAAAAATTGGCTAAAAAAGCAATTGCATTCAATAAAATGGCATTTATTATTTATACCATTTTTAGGAGTTAGAACTCAATAAATAAATGAATAAAAAATATTTTATGGTTTTAATTTTCTTGAAATACTGTTAATTCTATATTACTTCTTCTTAAACGATTGGCAACTAAAAATGCTAATTTTTCAAAGAAAAGACCGGATATTTCAGGATATTTTTGTTGTATTTCTTCAAATTTTTTTCGTGAAAAGGCATATAAGTGTAAATTACTTAAGGCTAAAGCATCTGCAGATCTTTTACTTTTATCAATAAATGCCATTTCACCGAAAATACCCCCTTTACCTACCGTAAGTAAATGGTATTGCTTCCCGTCGTTAAGGGTCAAAAATATTTTTACAGTTCCTTGTCTCACAAAAAATATTTCATCGCTATTACCACCGGTTTTAAATATAATGTCATTGGTATTATATTGTTTTTCTACCATACAATCGTTCAAAACGCTGAGAATATCCAGATTGAGACCTTCAAACAATTCAAGCTCCTTTAAATTAAGTATCTTATCATCTGTTACAGATACATTTTCCTCTTTCAAAATTTCATCTTCTACCCATTCAAGTGCAAAATCCAAAGTATCAAATAATTTTAGGCTTTCTGTTTCATATAAGCCTAAATCTTCAAAGTACTCTCTCAATTTTTGGCCTGTAGGTAAACTTAATGGTATTGAAGTGAAGATAAGAAACCCATTACTGCGTTTCAAACGAGCTAAAATTTGTAATAACATTTTTACAGATGTATAATCAACCGATTGCACCCTACGCATATCCATTATTACATATTTACAATAGCTATAATGAGCTTCTAAAACAGAGTATAATTGGTCGGTAGTTCCAAAAAATAATTGCCCTTGCAATTCAAGAATTACTGTTTGTTTGCCTTTTTCTTCT
>CAIWXG010000297.1 GCA_903916555.1 uncultured Bacteroidota bacterium | reverse complement strand
TAGGTTCTACAACAGGTATTGTAAACGGAGCAAGTGCAGGAACATTAAATATTAGTTATACCGTAACAAGCGGAAGTGGATGTGTATCAATTGCTACTTATGCTTTAACAGTAAATGCCTTACCAAGTGCTGGTACTATTGCAGGTACAAATAATGTATGTATTGGGTCGAATGTAACCTTGACTGATGCAACAGGAACTGGAACATGGACAAGCAGTAATACCGGTTTTGCAACAATAGGTTCTACAACCGGTATTGTAAACGGAGCAAGTGCAGGAATATTAAATATTAGTTATACAGTAACAAGTGGAAGTGGATGTGTCTCAATTGCTACTTATGCCTTAACTGTAAATGCATTACCAAATGCTGGTACTATTGCAGGAACGAATAATGTATGTGTTGGGTCGAATGTAACCTTGACCGATGCGACAGGAACTGGAACATGGACAAGCAGTAATACCGGTTTTGCAACGGTAGGTTCTACTACAGGTATTGTAAACGGAGTAAGTGCAGGAACATTAAATATAAGTTATACTGTAACAAGTGGAAGTGGTTGTTTGTCGGTGGCTACTTATGCTTTAACAGTAAATGCCTTACCAAGTGCAGGTACAATTGCAGGTACAAATAATGTATGTATTGGGTCGAATGTAACCTTGACCGATGCAACAGGAACTGGAACATGGACAAGCAGTAATACCGGTTTTGCAACGGTAGGTTCTACAACAGGTATTGTAAACGGAGCAAGTGCAGGAACATTAAATATTAGTTATACAGTAACAAGTGGAAGTGGTTGTGTATCTATTGCTACTTATACACTAACAGTAAATGCATTACCAAGTGCAGGAACAATAGCAGGTACAAACAATGTATGTGTTGGGTCTAATGTAACCTTGACCGATGCAACGGGAACTGGAACATGGACTAGTAGTAATACCGGTTTTGCAACAATAGGTTCTACAACCGGCATAGTAAACGGAGTAAGTGCAGGTAATTTAAATATTAGTTATACAGTAACAAGCGGAAGCGGTTGCTTTTCTATTGCTACTTATGCCATAACAGTAAATGCCTTACCGAATGCAGGAACAATAACAGGTGCAAATAATGTTTGTGTTAGTTCAAATATAACCTTATCTGATGCAATTAGTGGTGGAACATGGAGTAGTAGTAATACGGGAATAGCAACGGTAGGTTCTGCATCAAGAATTGTAAACGGAGTAAGTGCCGGAACAATAAATATTAATTATACAATAACAAACGGAAGCGGATGTGTGTCTATGGCTACTTATGCAATTACAGTGAATGCCTTACCTGGTGCCGGCACAATAACAGGTACAAATGTTGTATGCGCAGGCGGAACATTAAATTTAACAGATGCAACTACAGGAGGTATTTGGAGTAGTTCTAATAATGTAAATGCAACGGTAGGTTCTACTACAGGGATTGTAACTGCATTAGTATCAAGTATTCCAATAATAAGTTATACGGTTACGAGCGGTAGTGGTTGCATTTCGGTTGCAACTTATGCTATTACAATTAATCCAAATCCAAATGCCGGTACCATTACAGGTGCAAATGTCGTATGTGTTGGTTCAACTTTAACATTAACAGATGCGATTAGTTTTGGTACATGGAGCAGTTCAAATACAAGTATGGCAACTGTAAGTGCCGGTGTTGTAACAGGGGTAGGTTCAGGAACACCAATAATAAGTTATAGGGTAGTAAACGGTGGCGGGTGTGTTTCTTATGCTACTTATACTATAACTGTAAACCCATCACCAAATGCTACAATAAGTGGAACGAA
Organism: uncultured Bacteroidota bacterium; assembly: GCA_903916555.1. GTDB lineage: Bacteria > Bacteroidota > Bacteroidia > Chitinophagales > Chitinophagaceae > CAIYTT01. The sequence goes on along the minus strand of CAIWXG010000297.1, from coordinate 20,451 downwards.
TAACGTGTGTGTTGGCTCTAATGTAACGTTAACAGATGCGACAAGTGGAGGCACATGGAGTAGTTCTACTACTAGTAATGCAACTATTGGGTCAATAACTGGTATTGTGAATGGTATAAGCAATGGTACATCAACCATAAGTTATACTGTTACCAATGCCTTTAGTTGTACAACTATTGGTACTTATGCAATTACTGTTAATGCACTACCCAATTCCGGTGCAATAGGAAACATTAGCGGTGCTAGTTCAGTTTGTACAGGTACTACAATAACATTGAGTGAAAATAGAGCCGGTGGAATTTGGAGTAGTAGTAATATTTCACAAGCTTCAATTGGTACTTCGGGTATTGTAACAGGTAATAGTGTAGGAACACCTACTATTTCATATACAATTACGAATGCAAGCGGTTGTTCGGCTTCTGCTACTTATTCAATTACGGTTAATGTATCTCCTAATGCAGGTACTATTTTAGGTACAAGTGTATTATGTGTAGCGGCCACAACTCATCTTTCAGATGTTGTAGTTGGTGGTTCTTGGACTTCAAGCGATGGGTCCTTAGCAGTAATTGATGGTACAGGTTTAGTAACCGGAGTTGCAAGCGGTAACCCTATTATTTCTTATTCTGTTTCAAATACAAATTGTACAACATTTGCTACTCAAACTTTAACGGTTAATCCATTACCAGATGCCGGAGTTATTAATGGAAATACTTCAGTATGTATTGGTACGTCAATTTCATTGAGTGATATTACAACAGGTGTTTCATGGTATTCTGATAGTACCGGGATAGCTACGGTTGATGGCTCGGGTAATGTTACAGGGATAGCAATAGGTACAATAAATATTAATACGACGATTACCAATAGTTGCGGCACGGATACTTCTGCATATTCTATTGATGTTATTTCTATTCCAGACCCGGGTTTGTCGGGTGTAATAACAGGTACTCCATCTATTTGTCTATCTTTTACTACAATATTAAGCTATTCGCTCACTGGTGCTGGTGGTACTTGGAATAGCAGTAATACTGCAATTGCAACAATAGATAATGCCACAGGCTTAGTTTATGGTGTTGCAGTGGGTACAGCAACCATTTCATATACAACAACCAATGTATGTGGTTCAGACCATGATTTTATTGTTGTTACAGTTAATCCTGCGCCTGTTGCAATTTCCGGTACTAATACAATTTGTTTAGGTAGTTCTATGATACTTTCAGATGCTACTGCGGGTGGAACATGGAGTAGTAGTGATGCTACTGTATCAACTGTTACAACAGGTGGTAGCGTAAATTCTGTTGCCGCAGGTAGTGCAATTATTTCTTATACCATGGCAGGATGCGACCCTGTAACAACATCAATAACTGTAAATCCCGCAGCTATAATAACAGGTAATACTCCAATTTGTGTTGGCAATAATCTAACATTATCTAATGCGGTAAGCGGTGGTACTTGGAGTAGTAGTAATACAGGGCAAGCAACTGTAAATTCAACTTCCGGTTTGGTAAGTGCTATTACAGCCGGCAATCCAATTATTTCTTATACCACTACTTCCGGCTGTATTCAAACGGTTACATTAACAGTAAATACAACGCCAAGTGCAATTTCGGGTGTTTCAAACATTTGTACAGGACAACCTGTAATTTTTACAGATGCTATTTCATCAGGCTCTTGGACAAGTAGTAATACAGGATTAGCAACAGTTGGGTCAACTACCGGTATTGTAAATGGAGTTTCAGCTGGTTCTGCAAGTATATCTTATTCTTTATCAACCGGTTGTTTTGCAGTTATTCCAATAACTGTTAATACTACGCCGTCTTCAATTACAGGTGCTACATCATTGTGTAATGGCAATTCTATTACTTTATCTGATGCTACAGGCAGTGGTACATGGAGCAGTAATAATAGTAATGTTAGTATTGGTTCTGCAAGTGGAGTAGTTACCGGTTTAGTTGCAGGAACATCTACCATATCGTATTTGGTAAGCAATGGTTGTGCTGCAACTTCAAATGTAACAGTTAATGCATTACCTACTTCGATATTAGGAACCACTACCTTTTGTGTAGGTACTAATTCCACACTCTCTGATGCTTTTGGTACAGGCACATGGACAAGTAGTGATATTACCTTAGCCACAGTTGGTTCTGCATCCGGTACTGTTACAGCTGTAGCATCCGGTAATCCAATAATTACTTATATAACTGCTTCTGGTTGTCTTGCTGTTACAACTATCACCTTAGATGCCCCTCCTGCTAGTATTAATGGTGCAAATACTTTGTGTAACGGTACATCAATAACTTTGTCTGATGTTACGAGTGGTGGTTTCTGGAGTAGCAGTAATGTTTCCACTGCATCTGTAAATAGTGGTGGTGTAGTAACAAGTCATGCTGCAGGCACTGTAATTATTTCATATAATACAACTTCAAGTTGCAACCCTGCAACTTATCAAATAACTGTTAATGCTTCACCTGGTGTAATAAACGGCACTACAACAGTATGTGTTGGTAGTACCACTTCATTAAGCAATGTTGTTAGTGCAGGCACATGGACAAGCAGTAATGCACTTGCCTCTGTGGGTACAAGCGGTATTGTTACGGGTATGAGTGCAGGTAATCCAATCATTTCATATACCTTATCAAATGGTTGCTATGTTGTTGCTCCTATTACCGTAAATACGGCTCCGGTTGCTATTTCAGGTAGTAATACTATTTGTGGTGGCCCGATTACATTGTCAGAATCAACTACCGGTGGTACTTGGGTTAGTAGTAATACTGCTATTGCCACTGTTGGTTCTACCGGTATTGTTACGGGTAGAACTTACGGTACTGCAACAATTTCCTATCAAGTAACCGGTTGTACTTCCGCTACATTGGCTATTAATGTTAATAACCCTGGTCCAATATTAGGAACGACTTTGGTTTGTGCATCAGGTGCTACAACTACCCTTAGTGATATAACAAGCGGAGGTACTTGGACAAGTAGTGCCCCAAGTTTAGCATCAATAGGTACAAATGGTGTTGTTACCGGTGGAACTGTAACGGGAGGTGCAAGTTTTGGTACTGCTAATATATCTTATACTTATGGTGGTTGTGCTGTTGGTACTACTATAACCGTAAATGCATTGCCAACCACAGTATTAGGAACTGCTACGGTCTGTGCTACGAGTAATATTACATTGTCCGATGCTATTAATAGTGGTACATGGGTATCGGCAAATCCTTTAATTGCCTCGGTTGGTTCTACAACAGGTATTGTTACCGGGCAGGCTGCCGGTACAGTAAACATTTCTTATACAACAGCGTCTTGTGCTACACCTGCTTTAAAATCAGTTACTGTAAATGCAATTCCTACGGCAATATTAGGTAACCCCACAATTTGTACCGGAACTAATGTAACTATTTCAGATGCTACCGGAGGAGGTACTTGGAGTAGTAGTAACACGGCATTAGCAACAATTGGTTCTACTACCGGTGTTATTGGTGGGGTATTGGCAGGAAATCCTACATTATCCTATACATTATCACTTACCGGTTGTTATATAACAACTATAGCTACTGTTAATACTACACCTGCTGCAATATCAGGTAGTAATGCTGTTTGCACAGGTGGTGCCAATACAATTACTCTTAGTGATGCAACAGCAGGCGGTGCATGGACAAGTAGTTCTGCTAATGCTACCGTTGTTGGTTCTACCGGTGTAGTTACCGGTATTACAACGGGCTCAGCTACTATTTCCTATTCCTTATCGGGTTGTAATGCACTAAAAATAGTAACCGTGAATACCACACCAACTGCCATTTTAGGTACTGCAGCAGTATGTACAGGGTTAACCGTAACATTGTCTGATTTAACAGCAAGTGGTGCATGGACAAGTAGTAATACTTCTTTTGCCACTGTAGGTTCTACCGGTATTGTTACGGGAGTAGCAGCCGGTGTGCCAACTATATCTTACACTGTACCTAATGGCTGTTTGGTAGTAGCGGCTGTTACTGTAAGTACGACACCTAATACAATTTCGGGAGCTAGCACCGTTTGTACAGGTGGAACGAATGCCATAACATTAAGCGATGCCACCGCAGGTGGTACCTGGACAAGTAGTGCAGCTAATGCTACTGTTATTGGTTCTACGGGTGTAGTTACCGGGGTTACTGTAGGTTCGGTAAATATAACTTATACTACTGGGTCTTGTTTTGTATTAAAGCCAATAACTATTAGTGCAACACCAACTGCAATACTTGGTACAACAGCAGTTTGTACCGGAACAACAAAGACTTTGTCTGATCTTACAGCAGGTGGCGTTTGGAGCAGTAGTGCTACTTCTATTGCGACAATTGGGTCTGCTACCGCAATCATTACTCCTGTTGTTGCAGGTACTACAACTATTTCTTATACTATTCCGGCAACTGGTTGCTTTAGCACAGCCTCTTCTACCATAAGCACTACACCAGGGGCTATTTTAGGTACAGACTCTGTTTGTATAGCAGGGAATGTTACCTTATCAAATGCAACGCCGGGTGGCACATGGAGAAGTACAACGACAACAATTGCAACTATAACAACAGGCGGATTAATTACCGGTGTAGCAGCAGGTAATTCATTAATATCATACACTGTTGCGGCATGTGTGCCTGCTACAGTAACAATGAGTGTAAATGCCACACCTACCAATACAGGTACAGCAAGTGTTTGTACAGGGTTAACTGTAACAAGAACAGGAACGCCGACAGGTGGTACTTGGAGTAGTTCAAATACCCTTTTAGCTACAGTAATAGGTTCTACAGGTGTTGTAACCGGTGTAGCAGCGGGAACACCAAACATTACTTATACATCAAATAAAGGATGTGTAGTGGCGGTTATAGAAACGGTTAATGCAACTCCTACAGCCATTTCCGGCTCTGCAATTGCATGTGTTGGTCAATCTGTAACTTTAACTGATGCCTCAGCAGGTGGTATTTGGACAAGTAGCCGTGCAACAAGGGTATCTGTTGGTTCCACAACCGGAATTATAACTGGTATTACAACAGGTGCAGTAACTATAACTTATACTTTAAATACTTGTAGCGCAACCAAAACTGTTACAGGTACAGCTTTACCTACTGCTATTTTGGGTACACCTGTGGTATGTAGCGGTAGCACGGTAACCATATCTGATGCTACAACAGCCGGTACATGGAGTAGTGTAAGTACTGGTGTAGCTACCATAGGCGCAACAGGTATTATTACAGGGGTAAGTGGTGGTACGTCCTTAATTTCTTATCTAAAATCTGGTTGTGCTGTAACTAAAACAGCTACTGTTAATGCAACACCACAAGCTATTTCTGGTTCAAACTCACTATGTACAGTTGCAGGTAATACAATTACTTTATCTGATGGTGCTTCTGGAGGTACATGGGTAAGTAGTAATACGGCAATAGCAACAATGGGTTCCACAACAGGTATTGTAACAGCAGTTACAAATGGCACGGCTACTATTTCATATACAAATGCTACTTGTACTCCGGCTATAAAACCTATTTCGGTTAATCCTTCCCCTGCAGCAATAAGTGGAAGTACTTCTGTATGTACAGGTGCAAATGTTACTTTATCTGATGCAACAGGCGGTGGTACTTGGAGCAGTAATGCTACATCGTTAGCAACTGTAGGCTCTACAGGTATTGTAACAGGTGTTCTGGCAGGAAATCCAAATATATCTTATACTTTATCAACAGGCTGCTATGCATTGGTAAATGAAACAGTAAATACAATGCCTCATGCTGGTACCATTTCAGGACCAAGTACTATTTGTTCTTTATCTGTAAAAACAATGTCTGATTTAACGGTTGGTGGTACTTGGAGCAGTAGCAATTCAGCAGTTGCAACAATTGATGGTACTACCGGTGTAGTTTCGGGTGTTACTATGGGTAGTGTAACTATTTCTTATACTGTAATCTCTACCGGTTGCACAGCAAATGCAACCTATCCCGTTACAATTGGTGCTTATTGTGGTGGTGCAAGAAGTGGCGGAGCAATTACTACAACAGGTGCAGTTATTGAAAATCAATCTTATACCTTATTGCCGAACCCAAGTAATGGAAATATTTCAATTTTACAAGCTGTTGAAAATGATGGAGAAAAATCTATTAGAATCATAAATTATGTAGGTTCTGTTATATATGATGGTACCATACAATTTATACAAGGTAAGGCAGCACTAAATATTGAAAATGCAGCATCGGGCATCTACATTGTGCAAATTAGTAATGATGCAGGTGAGTATCTTATTTATAAAATTGTGATTGATAAGTAATATGTTTATTATTTTAAAAAATACAAAATGGGTATCAAAGAAAGATACCCATTTTTGTATTTTAGAATTAGGTGCTATATATTGCAGTAATTTATTTTATTTATAGAAATTGCATTATGAAATTTAAAAAAGTAATAAAGGTAACCCTAATAACATTTGGTGTTTTTATCGTATTGTTTTTGTCTGCTGCTGTTGCAATACCTATATTATTTAAAGATAAAATATTATTTGAATTAAAATCTGTTTTAGATGAAAATATGGATGCCAAAACAGAATTTAAAGATATTCATGATTCCCTTTTTAGGCATTTCCCAAATGTATCTGTTCGTTTAAATGATATTTATATAATAGGTAAAGATACTTTCAAAAATGATACATTGATTTCTGCTAAACAAATAGACCTCGTCCTAAATTTGAGAAAAGTTTTGAAAGGGAATTTTGATATTTTAAAAATTGATTTAATTAAACCTAATATTCAAGCAATTGTAAATGCAGACGGAAAACAAAACTGGAATATATTTATGCAGAAAAATCAAAAAAAAGCTGATAGGCAAAATAAAAATCATTTTTCTATTAATTTAAGACATTATAGCATTGATAACGGTAATATAGAATTGAAAGATTTTTTTAAGAAAACTACATTCACTATTAAGGGTTTAAATCATAAAGGTTCTGGCAAATTTAATTGCGATAATTATATACTAAGTACAGAAACAAATATAAAGGAGCTTTCCTATTCATTAGGTAAGATTACATATATAAATAAGGTAAAGGCTACTATTAAATTTGATATTGGGGTAGAAAGTAAAATTAATAAATTTAGTTTTGATACTAAAGATATAAAAATTAATGGATTAGAACTATCAGCTAAAGGTTCTATACAAGTGAAAGACACTTCACATACGTTTGTTAATTTCGAATTTAAAACTGCATCAAATGACTTTAAAGATATTATTTCTATTATACCGGGTGTGTATAAAGATAATTTCAAAAATATAATTACTACCGGTAATGCTACCATAAGTGGTAATATGAAAGGAATATTTAGTAAATATGAAGTGCCAAGTTTCAAAATAAATTTATTGATTGATAAAGCATCCTTTAAATATCCTGACTTACCCCAAAAAATTGAAAATATACAAATTAGTCTTTCTGCAATAAACACCGATGGCATACCCGACAATACGATATTAAATTTAGAAAAAGGGCATATAGAATTTGGTGCCGAGCCATTAGATTTCAGTCTATTATTAAAAAAACCTTTAACTATCCAATATTTAGAAGCTTATGCAAAAGGATATTTAGATTTTGCTCATTTGGGTAAGTTTATAAAATTAAATGATGATATTAAATTATCCGGATATTTATATGCTAATTTATCAGTTAAAGGAGCATTGTTACAAGTTGAAAATAAAATATATGATTCAATAAATGCTAAAGGAACATTAACAGTAAGTGATTTTAATTTTTCATCAAAAGATTATCCGGAAACTGTACTACTTAATAGTCTTGCACTTACATTTAACCCGGATACTATTGCATTAACTAATTTGCATGCACAATTTTTAAATACACAATTTACAGGTTATGGGTATATAAATAATTTATTGGGCTATTATTTACATAATAGTATTTTAAATGGCACGATAAATATAAATGCCGATAGTATTGATGCCAATAAATGGAAAAACTATTTTACTAAAGCTATACATAATGAGAAAAAACAAACTGATGCCAAACAAACACCCACTGCTCCTTTTGTAGCTCCTGCTAAATTAAATATTTCTTTTAATACAGAAGTGAGAGAAATAGAATATGACAGAGTAAAAATAAAAGCGGTAAAAGGTTTAATGACATTGGGAGATAAAATGATTACAATACAAAATGTTGAGGCACATGCTTTGGAAGGAAATGTGAAAATAAATGGTTATTATTCCTCTGTAATAGATGAGGCTAATCCTGATTTGAATTTTGTATATATAATTTCATTAGGAAAATTGATGGTTATTCGCAGGCATATTACACATTTATAGCTTTTTATAGATAGTCTTTTATTTTATCTTAATAAAGTAAAAGAATTAAAGTAAAATTGCATTAGCATAGCTTTAGAGGTTGTTATAATGGAATAGGGAAGAACCAAAATGAAGATAAGTACATTTAGTGCATTTAAAAGTAGAAATTATAGGTTGTTTTTTGTTGGCCAGTCAATTTCGTTAATTGGCACTTGGATGCAAAAAACAGCAGTTAGTTGGGTAATATACTCATTAACGCATTCTAAATTTATGTTAGGCGTAACTTTATTTGCAAGCATGTTTCCGTCTTTTTTATTTTCATTTTTAGGTGGAGTAGTGTCCGATAGATACGACCGTTATAAATTACTTTTGATTACACAAATAGCATCTATGTGTCAGGCTATTGTATTGGCAATATTAATATTTTCAAATAGTTACCAAGTATGGCAAATTATAGCTTTAAGTGTAGTATTAGGAATTATTAATGCTTTTGATGTACCTGCAAGACAATCTTTAGTCTATGAAATGGTAGATGATAAAAAGGATTTGCCTAATGCATTGGCATTAAATTCATCTATGGTAAATTTATCAAGATTAATAGGACCCGGAATAGCGGGTATTGCCATAGAAAAATTAGGTAATGGTGTATGCTTTAGTCTTAATGCACTTAGTTTTGTTGCAGTCATTTTTTCGTTATCATTAATGCGATTGCCTAAATTTATACCTAAAAAAAGCACTATAAATATTATTGGCGAAATGAAAGAAGGGCTAAAATACATTAAAAATACGCCATCCATTGCATTTATATTAGGCATGTTAGCAATAGTAAGTTTATTGGTTTTACCTTTTAGTACTTTAATACCCGTATATGCAAAAGATATATTAAAAGGAAATGCATCAACATTTGGTGTAATTGACAGTGCAATAGGTTTAGGTGCGTTTTCAGGAGCAATCTTTTTAGCATCTTTAAAACCCGAAATAGATAGGAAAATTATCTTGGCTATTAATACGCTTGTTTTTGGTATAGGTTTAATTTTATTTTCTCATACTACTTATTATCCTTTGGTTTTAGTATTTGCCATAATAGCCGCATTTGGTATGATGTCTCAAATTACCATCACTAACACACTAATACAAACAATGGTAAAACCAGAAATGCGTGGTAGAGTAATAAGCATTTATGCAATGGCATTTTTTGGCATGCAACCGGTAGGCGGGCTTTTGGTTGGTTTTACTTCGCAACACATAGGTGTAGAAAATACTGTAATGGTAGAAGGTATTATAGCATTACTAATTGGCATATTACATTTTCGTTATTTGAAAAGACTAAAAACGAATAAAACTGTTCTTAGAGAAGTTACTACAACTCATATTAATAATAACGTGGTTTAATAGGATTCATAAGTTGGAAAAAATGGGACAAGGCTTATTTTTTTCATATCATGGTTTGCATTGTACATTAAAGGAGACCTTATACCAATTAGACATTTAAATTAGACTAAAAAAATGTGTAAATATTTTTGCATATTTAAGTTTAAAGTAGGTAATGCACATAAAATTAATGGGTTCGCACATATTACAAATGTCTATTACCCCCATTTTATATATAAAAATTTACATTATCTTTATTCCTACAAAACTTTAAAGAAATAACATATACCCATGCCGGCATAAGTTGGTGCATGAGTCGGTTTTGGGAGGTTTCTAAATGCCAATCTAAGCCATAAGGAGAAAATAAATACAATATAGAGTATGCTAATGTACATGAAATTAGCAGAAATATTTTTTTATCAGGCATTCTTTTTTGAAAAATACATAATATTAAATAAATAAAAAATCCAACCTTTAGGTAGTAAAAATGTTCATTCATATTTTTTACAAATGAATCATAAATCATTAAAGAGCCTTCTTTTACAAAAAGTCTTTTAAATGAATGTATATTTTGTGCTGCAATCATATCATTACTTGATGTGCAAGCTGTTTTAAATAACAGTAATGCTATTATTGGAATAAGGAAACCACCAATGGAATAGAAAATAGTTCGTTGATTAAAGAATTTGTTTGCATAAAATAGAATAAAAATAAAAGCTAAAATAGAACCTTCATTTTTTGTCCAGATACAGATTCCTATTGATAAAGCTGCCAGTGCAATATATTTCTTGTTTTTGTCTGCATATTCCATACATACAAATGCGGCTAAAAAAAAGAAAGCTAAAGGTGTATCTGCATATTGAGATACACCTCTGGTTATATAAAAAACATCTTGACAGAATAAATAAAAAATAAGCAGTGCTATAAATTTATTTTTTATAACTAATTGACTGTAAATAAGATATGGAATTAGAAAAGTAAACAGTAAACTAAGTATAAATGGGAAAAGTAGCAGTAGGTTTTTGGGTAATAAATTAGAAAAGAATGCAATTGTAGCAGGTAAAAATAATGGGTAATCCGGGTGGTCGCATTCTGTACTTTGAAATAATTTTTTCCAGTTCACACTGTCTTGTAAAAATTTGGCATGATAGTTCCATATTGCCCATGCATCCCATTGACCGTGTTTTAATGATAGATTGTAACAGTTTTGAGCTAAAATGAAAATACATATAATAAATAAAAAATAATGAAGTAAGGTAAATTGAGTAATTGGGTTGAATGTGTTATTTTCTTTATAAATATATAAGTAGGTTGTAAAAAAAGCTAATATTGTAAATGCAAACAGTAGTAATTGTGGTAGTTTAAAAAAAAGACAAATAAAATAAATACAACTTACTATACCCAAAAATACACTAATTGAAAGTATTAATCTGCTCGTTTTATCCATTATTTAGTAATATTATTATTGTTTACAGCTTAAAAAATAACAATATTGGTCATCACTATTTTGCCAAATAATTTTAAGGTCTTTACTATATGCATTATAGAGGCTGTCTTTAAGGTTTATAGTCCCGATTGTTAAAACAGAATCGTAATTATTTGTTTTGCTTGCTATATATCTTGGACCAAGCAAATACCTTGCCCAACACCATAATTCAACTTTTGTATTTATTAATTTTATAGTTATATTACCATTTATAGGAATAATTGTTTCTAAACCGGATAAACCTTTGTTTAATTTATCGGTTTCGTCTTGTTCTTTATTTATTCGATTATAAAATAAAAAAGATACAACTATAAATGCAATAAGTAATAATATAGACTGAAATCTGATTTTCATAAAAAAGAAAGTGAAGATAATTAAAAATGGATTTCAGTATGCATATATTTTTTTATAATTAAACATGTTTACTATTTTCGTTAGTTTACATAAATCCTAATATCTTTGTTCAAATTTTATTTTTTTAATGAAATACGTAATTTTATTTTTTATACTTTTTATTTTTAATTTCGGACAGTTATATGCCCAATTTGTTGATACATCTTTTTTAACAACCTTTGAAAAATCACATGGTATAAGGTCTGCAACTTACGATGAAGCTATTGGTTTTTATAGACATCTTGCAAATAAATATAGAACTATAAGAATAGACACAATTGGTAAATGTGATGGTGGCTATGATTTGAATGTCGTCTATTTTTCAAAAGCCGGTAAAAGACCAAATAATATTACAATACTAATTAATAATGATATACATGCAGGAGAACCGGATGGTGTAGATGCTTGTATGATGCTTATTAAAAATGTAGCAAGCGGTAAAGTGCATATACCGGAAAATATAACGCTTGCTGTAATACCTGTTTATAACATCGGTGGTGCATTAAATAGAAACAATACGAGCCGCACTAACCAAAATGGACCGGAGAGCTATGGTTTTAGAGCAAATGCACAAAATCTTGATTTAAATAGAGATTTTATAAAACAAGATGCTAAAGAAACTGCTGCCTTGCAAGGCTTGATGAGGCAATTAGACCCGGACATCTTTATTGATAACCACGTAAGTGATGGGGCAGATTACCAACATATAATGACTTTATTGGCTACCCAACATAATAAATTGGGTGGTTTTTGTGGAGACTATATGCAGAATGTTTTTACGCCTTTACTTTATAAGGACATGGAAGAAAAAGGATATGATTTAATTCCTTATGTAAATGATTTTGATAATACACCGGATAAAGGTTGGCGAGAATTTTATGACCTGCCTCGTTTTTCAAGCGGTTATGCTGCATTGTTTCAAACATTAGCTTATGTACCCGAAACGCACATGCTTAAACCATTTAAAGATAGAGTGATGGCTACTTATGAATTGATGCTAAGCTTTATATATTGTGCTTCAACCAATGCCCAAGAAATAAAAAGTGTTCGTGCAAAAGACAAGAATAGAATAGTAACGAATAAATTGTATCCATTGGATTGGGAGGTAGATACAAATGTTGCAGATAGTGTTTTGTTTAGCGGTTACGAAGCAGTGTATAAGCCAAGTCAAGTTTCTAACATGCTCAGGTTATTTTATGACCGAAATAAAGCTTACAGAAAAAATGTACCTTTTTACAATCATTTTATACCCAATAAAACAATAACAGCACCTAAGGCATATATAGTACCGGCAAATTGGAGTAATGTAATAAATAAATTGCATGTAAATAATGTAAAAGTTGATACAATTAAAAATGATACTTCTTTGTCAGTAACTGTGTATCATATAGATAATTATGAAACAGTATCAAAACCTTATGAAAGCCATTATTTGCATAAAAATGTAAAAGTTACAGCGAATACAATTACTAAAAAATTTAGAAAAGGCGACTATATTGTTAGAGTAAATCAGGAAGCAAATAGATATATAATTGAAACATTAGAGCCTACAGCACCGGATGCTTTTTTTGCATGGAATTTTTTTGATGGTATTTTGCAACAAAAAGAATATTTCAGCGATTATGTTTTTGAAGACAGAGCGGCTGAAATTCTTGAAAACAATAAAGAACTTAAAAAATTATTAGAAGCAAAAAGGACAGATTCTCTTTTTGCCAATAGTGCTGCCATGCAATTAGACTTTGTTTATAGAAATTCTGAATATATGGAAACAGGGTATTTACAATATCCTGTGTTTAGAGTAGAGTAGAGTAGAGTAGAGTAGAGGTATTTATTATAAAAATTAAATTTATATAATCATGAAAAAATATCAATTGAAAGTAGCAATAATTGCAATGTCTATCCTGTTTTTTGCAAATGCAAAGGCTCAAACAGCTGCAAGTTCTACTACTGAAAACTCAGCAACAGTTTGGAAGAGAAACGTTTATAGAACTATAAGTATAAAAGATACTATAGATTATACTAAAAAACGATTAAAACCGATACCTAATCAATTGAATTTAGCCAATTTATTATTTGATTTAGTACGAACAGGCAAAATCGTTGCTTATTTGCCAAATGAAGAACCTTTTACTGCTATGGTAACAAAAAATTACATTATGAATATTGTGAATGGAAAAACTGATACAGTTAAAGTATATGACCCAATTTCAGATATGTACTCAATTAAAATTTCCCATACTGATTTTGACTATTTCGGCATTAAGGATTTTAAAATTTATGAAGAATGGACTTATGATAAAAATATTGGTAAAACAAGTATTCAAATTATTGGAATTGCACCTATGAGAGATATTTATGGAGATGATGGATCTTATAGAACTGCGGCACCCATTATTTGGGTAAAATACAAGGATATAAAAGAATCTATAATTAAATACGAACAAGAAAATCCTGAAAATAACTTGATGCTAAATATATGGAAAGATTATTTTGATGATAATTCTAAATTGAAGTTAAAATAAACGCTTACTCATTTGTTTTGTTTTCTAACATTTTATTGATTTTAATGTTAGAAATATCTTGTTAATTTCTTGATTTACCACTCGTTCTTCCGGATTTTCCGCAGGGAATCCGGAAGAACGAGTGAACTCCTTCTGCGAAGGCATTTACTTGACAAAGCTAAATGAATGTAAATAAATTCTTAGCGATAGATATACCTTTTCATTTCACTTCAGTTTTACGAATGCGTTCACAACGGTTTATATTCTTACTTCTTGATGCACTAACGGACCATCAAGAAGAACGCGGCGAAAGGTTATTATTTAAAGCGGGATGATTGGAAACCCACTAACCTCTGAACATATTCAAGAAACTTACGCTAAATAAAAAAGGAACGTACCTAAGAATTGTAAATTTTGGCAGATAATGTTATAAATCATCTTTCTTCCGGAGTCCCTGCGGAAAATCCGGAAAAAAGGGGGGATATCATTTTACTGCTATCATTACCTCATCTCTTGCTGCTGCAACACAAACAAGTGTATGGTTCATAATTTCAGGGGTAATATATACATTCATAGGGAACATTTTTATTGCATATACTACGGCTTCTTTATCTTTCATATCCCTATTGTATTTAGTAGCACGGAAGCCTGTACTAAAACTGAGATGTGGTGTAAATAGTCCGTTTATTTTTTTACCCGAACGAAACCATTGGAATAATAAATCGCCAATGGCAAGTGTTAATTTATTGTATTTAATTAAGTCGTCTCTAAATGATGGGCTATTTAATTCATTATTGAATTGAGCCTGAGCATCCATACCATTAGGATAGATTCTTAATAAAGTTACCAAGCCGTAATCTGAAGGGTTAACACAAACCATTTCTGAATTTTCATCAATTTTGTTTTGTAAATAAACTTTATTTTCAAGAATGCCTCCTAAAACAGATTGAAAACCTTCGTGCCCAAAAAATTTAAGTGTAGCCCAGCCTACCATTGAACCTGTAGCCGCTCGTGAAACTTCTAATGTATAATTCATAGGATTATAGGGCGAACGTGGTTGCAGATAGACTGAAGAGTCTCGGGAAAGTAAAGACTCGAATTCCAAGGCATTTTTGTAAACAAAAACACTGCTTATGTAGGGCGAAAACCCTGTTTTATGAAAATCTACACCAAATGCATCGGCATAAAAAACATCTTTTATAGCATTATAATTATTTTTAATATAAGGGAGTACTGTATCTGAAAATCCAAGCGGATTGATAGTAAAATCATAATTTTTAAATGCTAACCACGACCAGCCTATAACAGAATCGCAATAGAGTACTGTTTTGCCGTAACCCTCAGGGTTTCCATACTTTTCTATTAAATCTCTTACTTCTTTTACCGGGTCAAATGCATTTGCATCAGTAGTTCCCATAGTACATACTATTGATGCAATAGGTATTTTTTTTGCTGTGCAATCTTTCATTACTTCTTCCAAATCATTTATATCCATCGCATTTGTCTCTACATCCGTCTTAATACGAATAATATTATTCATACCCAATCCCATCCAATCGGTACTGTTGAGCATAGTATAATGAGCCTGCTGAGAACAGATTACTTTAGCATCGGTTCTTATACCTATATTTCTTGAATCAGGCAACACACGTGTAAGTGCATATTTTAATTGGTATGTCCAACAACCGGATCCACCATAAGTATATACACAACCGGAATCTTTAGATACCCAACCTGCAAGATTTGCCAAAATGCCTCCCGATTCCAATTCTGCCTGATGAATATTCCAAGCATATTCGCCTTCCAGTATATTAGGGGCAAATAATTCGGTTAAGATTGCTGCAATTATAGCAGCCGTATTCCCTTGCGGGTTCACGTTGCACATAGTTAAAGGATGCCCCCAATTGGGCAATCCTTCAAATAATTTAATTACTTCTTCTATTACAATTTCAGGCTTATTCATCATTTGATTTAATGATGACTGTTTTACTTTTTCAAAATCTATCGTCAATTCAGAATTAGTTCCTAAAAACGCGGAACCCATTGATTTTTCCGGCTTCAAATTATCTATTTCAAGAATAGCTTTGTTTATAGCAAGGGCTAAAGTATCATTTTCGTTTCTATATGGAGATGGAAATGATTTCAACATATCCAATCGATACTTTTCCCAATGTTTATCAGATTGTCCTGAAACATTTTTTATCTGAGTATTTTCTTCAACTTTATTTATCATAATTATTTTATTATTCTTTTACAAATCTTGCCGATACCATTTTTAAACCTTCCTGAGAACAACTTATAACATAAAAACCCGGAGTTAATTTTGAAACATTAATACTAAATTTATCGAATGTAGTATGCATAGAACTCACTTTCTGCCCTGCTATATCCACTATATCTATTTGCATACTACCTTTTAAAGCGGTGCTTATAGATACATTCAGTAAGTCGGTTGCAGGATTGGGGAATATTTCTATTACTGTTTCTCTAACAGTGTTTGCACTCTGTATAGCTAATGGTACATTATAATATGTTTTTTGATTGCAACCTTTATAAGCAGTATTTACCCAATAATATTTCGTGGTATACCCAGGGTTTGCATTTAAATAATCCTGATTGGTTTCACCTGCAAAATTGGAAGGTAAAAGGCTATTCACATCATCATATCCCCATTGATAAGAATCTAAATCATCGGGCAAACAAACAAAATGGCTTTGAAAATAAAATATATGAGGAACCTGCGCTACAGACGAACCCACATTTAATTTAAGCGTATCACTACTTTCGCAGGGGCTGCCACTTACAATTGCCGATAATATTACCCAAACCACACCCGAATTAGGGAAATTAACTAAAGTACTTTGTTTATCTATACTTGTTTCCCAAATTGTTGCATTTACTGCACTCCAATTATAGGTTACACCTGTTGCAGGTACAACTATTGTCCCAAAATTTTGATACAGAGTACCTGAGCATATCGGTAATACAGAATTTGTAGTAATATAAGGCACAGCCGGAATTATATTTACTATTACGCTTATTTGTGCCGTATCAATACCACAACTGTTGCTAACAATATACTTAATAGTATCTGTATTGCTTGCAATAGCTGTAACAAGTCCATCTACAATACTTGCTGCTGAATTAGAGCTGCTCCATGTGCCGCCAATTACAGATGCCGTTAGGACAGTAGTATTACCAACACAGAGACTTGATACACCAGTTATACTACCTGCATAAGGCAATGGATTGACAGTTATGATAAGACTTGCAATATCTGTTCCGCAAATATTGGTTACAGAATACATTATTGTATCTACACCCGCACTTTGTCCGGTTACTATACCACCTATTACAGTTGCAGTGGTATTGCTGGTAGTCCAAAAACCGCCACCAACAACATCAGTTAATATAAGTGTAGCACCAACACATACTGTAGGTACACCTAATATTCTTACTATTTTAGTTGCTGTATCTGCACCACATAAATTAGAAACTATATATCTTATAGTGTCTATTCCTGAAGAAACACCGGTTATTACACCACCCGCAACAACAGCTTTGGAATTGATACTACTCCATGTACCACCTGTATGCGTATCGCTTAAAGTAATTGACATGCCTACAAATACACTACTTAAACCGGTAATAATTCCTGCATCAGGTAATGTATTGGCTATTACATTTAGTGAATTAGTGCTTATGTTTCCATTTGTAGTCAATGCTCGCCCATTAATTATAACCCCATTATTTAAGATTATAGCTGCATTATTAACCACAATTGTGCCATTAATTATGGAATTATTATTTAGTGTTAATAAGCCTTCAATTTTCCAATATATGTTTTTAGCCTGTGCTCCATTCATCAATATAACCCGAGAATTAGCACTTGTAGATAATGCACCATTTATCTGAATTACAAATACGGCATTGGTATTACCAATAGCATCCAAATAGAGTGTATCTGTAAGTGTTGTTGCTGCATTTAAGAAATAAGTATGTGGTGTAAGCACCAAATTATGCCCGAATAAAGCCGGCGAACTTAACTGAATATCATAAGTAATTGCATTAAGATAGGCATATACACTCGTTAGTGCTGTTGCTGTTGTTGCAGTAGAAACATCGGGTGAGGCATGAATTGTGCCGCTTACCATAGTACCTATAAAGCCAGATATTGCTCCTGAATTAGTACCTATATCACCGCTTATATTTGTTGACCCACTGTTTGATAGAAGTCCGTTAGAAGAAAACAAACCATAACAAGCAACAGTACCCATTGCGGGTGCAATTGGTCCGCTTGGTATAACACTGCCACAACCTATTGGCAAATAAGCAATAATACCATCAACGCCTACCGCACCGGTTGTTGACAATGCTCTGCCTTCCAAAGTATCACCTGCATTCATATTTATAGCAGCATTATTGGCAATAACAGTTCCACGCATCGTAGTTCCTGCTGCCATATCTACCAATCCTTCCACTTTCCAGAACACATTACATGCTTGTGCTCCGTTTATCAATTTTACTTTAGACATTGCATCGGTAGAAAATGCACCTTGTATCTGAAATATAAATATTGCATTCGCATTATCTTGTGCATTCAAAAAAAGATTGCCATTTAAGGATGCAGCAGACAAGACTTTATATACACCTGCAATCAATGTATCTCCATTACCTATTATAGGTATGATGATTGCTGTAGCTGTTGTTGTATCTAATTGGTTATATGCGGTGAGTAAATCAGCAGCACATAGCGCACTTGCAGCATCCATATCGTGTATTACTCCATTAACATTAGTAAAACCGGTGCTTCCTCCGTTATTGGTTCCTACATTGCCGGTAAGGTGGTTAATACCTGTTGCCGACATAGGGCCGTTTGAGGAAAACAAAACAAAATCGGCAGATGAACCCAGATTTGGTGTCTGTGCCAATAATAATTTGGGCAATGACAGCAAAAATATTGATAAAAGAATATTTGCGATTTTTTTCAATTTATTTATATTTTAATTTGAATGAATTTTTACTTCTAATTAAGTGTTTAAATTAACCGATTCTAATATGTTCCCAATTAGAACCGGTTGATTTAATTAAACACTTATAAACATTATATGCTTTTATTTTATTCCTATTTTACTGATTAATAAGTTATTACACCTGCATCAGGTAATGGGTTAACTGTAATTATGATTGTTGCAGTAGCTGTACCGCAAACCGTGGTAACCCTATAATAAATAGTATCGCTACCCGCTGTAACACCTACAACCACTCCACTCGAAATTGTTGCATTCGTATTACTTGTACTCCAGATACCGCCGCTTATTCCGTCTGTTAAAGTAACTGTAGAACCAATACAAACACTAGATGTTCCGCTAATTGTACCTGCATCAGGCAATGGGCTGATTGTTATAATTTTAGTTGAAGTATCAATTCCACATGAATTAGAAACAACATACATAATTGTATCAGTACCTATTGTTAGTCCGCTAACATGTCCACCGCTTACTGAAGCATCTGCATTTGAAACACTCCAAGTACCACCAGTAACAGCATCCGTTAGTGTTATCATAGAACCGATACAAACCCTTGAACCACCAACTATTGTACCTGCATTTGGTAACGGATTAATGGTTACTGTTCTTGTTGGAGCATCTGTACCACAACTATTGGTTACTGTATAAGATATTAATGATGTACCCGCAGAAACTCCGCTAACAACTCCACTCGTATTAACTGTAGCAACACCTGTTGAAACAGAACTCCAAGTACCACCACTTGTAGCATCTGTTAAAGATACTGTTGCTCCCGAACATGCAATTGAACTTGCACCGGTAATAGTACCTGCATCAGGCAATGGATTAATGGTTACTGTTCTTGTTGCAGCATCTGTACCGCAACTATTGGTAACAGTATAAGATATTAATGATGTACCCGCAGAAACACCGCTAACAACTCCACTCGTATTTACGGTAGCAACACCTGTTGAAATAGAACTCCAAGTACCACCACTTGTAGCATCGGTTAAAGATACTGTTGCTCCCGAACATGCAATTGAACTTGCACCGGTAATACTACCTGCATCAGGTAACGGATTAATTGTAATTGTTCTTGTTGCAGCATCTGTACCGCAACTATTGGTTACTGTATAAGATATTAAAGATGTACCCGCAGAAACACCGCTAACAACTCCACTCGTATTTACAGTAGCAACACCTGTTGAAACAGAACTCCAAGTACCACCACTTGTAGCATCTGTTAAAGATACTGTTGAACCCGAACATGCAATTGAACTTGCACCGGTAATAGTACCTGCATCAGGTAACGGATTAATTGTTACTGTTCTTGTTGCAGCATCTGTACCGCAACTATTGGTTACTGTATAAGATATTAAAGATGTACCCGCAG
>CAIWXG010000296.1 GCA_903916555.1 uncultured Bacteroidota bacterium | reverse complement strand
TGCTTGGCTTTTGTACTACTGCAAACGCACAAATTATTACAACAATTGCTGGTAATGGTTTTTCTGGTTGTATAGGAAATGATATGCCTGCAACAGATGCCCAATTAGATGGAATTACCGGTATTACTGCCGATAAATATGGTAATATATATATGGTTAGCAACCTTTGTGGGCTTGTACGCAAAATAGATGCCGCAGGTACAATAACAACAATAGGTGGTGGTGGCACTTCTCATTTAGATAGCATACCAGCTACAGATGCAGCAATTTTCTGCGATGATATTGCAGCAGACGATTCCGGTAATGTTTATGTTACCAATGCAGATTATTATATTATTCAAAAAATAACGACAGCTACGGGTATTATAAAAACAATTGCCGGCACAGGTGTAAACGGGTTTAGTGGTATGGGTGGACCTGCTACTGCTGCCCAAATTGGGGGGATTTTAGGTATTAGTTTTGATAAAAAAAATACTATTTATTTAAGTGATAAAGGAAATAATAGAATCTATAAAATAAATAGTGCGGGTATTATACATAGCATTGCCGGTAATGGTACTTATGGTTATAATGGCGATGGCATACCTGCGACCAATGCACAGATTGCCTTATTCAATTTTGTAGATAGAGTGGTGGCTGATAGTGTAGGTAATATTTATATACCCGATTATTTCAACAATCGCATACGCAAAATAGATACATTTGGTATTATACACACGATAGCCGGCACCGGTACGGGTGGCTATAATGGCGAAAATATTGCCGCAACTGCTGCCCAAATTTCGAGCCCGACGAATGTATATTTAGACAAAACAGGTAATATCTATTTCTGCGAGTTTCTCAATCACAGAATAAGAAAAATTAATACTTCAGGTTTTATTTCAACTTATGCCGGTACTGGAATACAAGGCTACACCGGAGATAATGGATTAGCAAGTTTAGCTCAATTAAATTTTCCGATTAGTATTTGCCAAGATAAAAACGGAAATATGCTTATTTCAGATAATGATAATGCTCGCATAAGAAAAATTAATGCTAACATGGGAATTGCAAATGAAAATAAGATGCAATGCCAAATAATTGTGAAGCCTAACCCCAATAAGGGGCAGTTTGATATATTTATAAATGAGCAAGTACAAGAAGAGATGGAAATAACAATAGTAAACGTATTTGGTGAATTGGTGCAGTTAAAAAATGGGTTTACAAATAATATAATTGAGTTTAAAACAGAATTGCCCAACGGTATTTACTTTTTAACTGCAAAAACAGATAGTCAACAATATTACTCTAAAATAATTATTAATTAAATTTTTCATTTTTAAAAACTCTTTATTTCAAAAGAAGGAGCATTTGTATTAGAATAGGTTTGGTATAAGGTAATTACACTAAAGCAAATTATATGGCATATAATAGATATAAGCATACAAAAATAGTTACAAAATAATGTTATATTTCTACTATATTAGATGTGTAAAACCAAGACAAATGCGACCCTTTTATAAAATCTTCCAGTCTTGTCTTTCTTTTAGCATTAGGATTAGTTAGTTCGAAATAGAACCAATAAGGGGAAATATGAAATTGAAAAAATCTATGTCCTTTCTTTGTTTTTATATTAGTTAAAGGATGTAAGGAGTATATTTTAAATATTTTTATACCGGTATCTATTTTAGCAGGTATTATTTCTTCATCTACAGCCGGAATATTATTTGCTGAACCATAAAATTTACTTATTAGGTTGCCGGAAATAATACCATCTGTAAAAATAGTTGCATACTGTTTAGAGTCTTTAAGTACACGTATTTTTATTGAATCATAGTCTATTGTAGTATCGGTTTTGGAAACACAAATAGAGTTGTTATTATAATTTTCAGACTTATACTTATATTTTATAATGTTTCTGTCATAGTATCTATGTCCAAGTTTATATGATTTGTAACCACGAACCCAATGTTTCTTGCCATTTATATCAGATGCTTGATATAATGTGTAATGACAAGAACATGCCATTATCAAAAAAACAAAAAGAAATAAAACATTTATTTTTTTTGAACTCATTTGATCATGTAAAATAAAACAATTGTGTATTAATAAATATTTATGCTTAAAGAATTATTTATCAATAAATTTAGTTTATATAATACTAAAAGCAAAGATAAATAAATAGAAAAATTAAAAACAATTATAGCAAAGTAATATATCAATAAAACAAAAAATAAGCAAATAATATTATTTTAACTAAGAAATATCAAAATATTTCTCCAAGATTTATGAATACACCTTTTGAATCATCAATACCAAAACTATAATCTATGGCAAAATTTGTACTAGAAAATTTATTAAATTTTATTATACTGTTTTTGTCCTTTTTGTAGCCGTTCTATGGGGTTTCACTTGCATCTATAATTACTATTTCAAATTCAGCCAGGTTTTCCTATAGCTTTTTCTTGCCCGGAAGATGAAATAACTTTGACTTTATCAATATTTGTTCTATACCTACTTTTATTTTTCGGAACTATGCCTTGCAATACAAATAAAAAGTAGTATCTTTGTGTAAGCAAAAACGATAAAGATATGAATTTCCTACAGTTACAAAAGAAGTTTCCGACCGAAAAAGCAGTAGTGGCGCACTTTGTAGCTATTCGTTACAATGGTACTCCATTTTGTCCACATTGCGCAAGTGTTAGCGTTTACCATAGGGAGGACAAACCAAAGGTGTTTCAATGTATGGATTGCAACAATTCATTCTCAATTTTCAAGGACACTATTTTTGAAAACAGTAGCACCGACCTTATAAAATGGATGTATGCTATTCACCTGTTTTTGAATGGTAAGAAAGGAATATCAGGCTTACAGCTTATGCGTGAAGTAGGTGTTACTTACAAGACAGCATGGAGAATGTTAAAGCAAATCAGGCTTGCTATGGGTAATGAGGATTTGAAAGAATACTTTGAAACGATTGTTGAAATAGATGAAACGTATGTAGGCGGCAAGCCACGCAAGGGCAACAAAGGACGTAATGACAATGGAGATATAGAGAATAACAAGCGTGGCAGAGGCACTAAGAAAACGCCTGTAATTGGCGTTATTGATAGGGATAACAAGAAAGTACATGCCAAAGTGGCTTTGCCTAATAAGGACGGCAAGAAACTAACAGGAAAGCAATTGTTGGGTGTTTTGAATGAAGTTACTAAGGCTGGCATTACCGTAATGACTGATGAATTTAGGAGTTACAATATCCTTTCAAGTAACGGTTTTATTCACCTGAAAGTTGACCATACAAAGGAGTTTTCAAACGGCGTAGCGCACACCAACAATATCGAAAGTTTTTGGGCTACCCTGAAACGTGGCGTGTATGGTATCTATCATAGCATTTCAGTAAAGTATCTGCAACAGTATGTAAATGAGTTCTGTTTCAGGTACAACAACCGTAAGAATGTAGAAATGTTTGACCTGCTTTTAGTAAAAAGTATCAAAATGTAAATTAACTTTAAAATTTTTTGGCTATGGATAAGCAAGTTAAAACCACAAAAAAACAGGAAAAACCAATTAGGTTTATTGACCTATTTGCGGGAATTGGCGGTCTTCGCTTGGGTTTTGAGTCTGCTTTTAATGCGGCGGGGTTCAAAACAGAGTGTGTAATGACCTCTGAAATAAAGCCTTTTGCCGTAAAGGTGTTGCAGCAAAACTTTACGCACGGGAATTTTGTTGGGGATATAACGCAAGTTAAAAACGAGGACATACCAGCCTTTGATTTCTTGCTGGGGGGGTTTCCCTGTCAGCCGTTTAGTGCTGGGGGGAAAAGGCAAGGATTTACAGATACAAGGGGAACGTTATTTTTTGAAATTGAAAGGATTATTGAATATAAAAGACCCCGAGGCTTCATACTTGAAAACGTTGAGGGGTTGGTTAAGCATGATCTTGAAAACAAAAAAGACGTTATTGGTAGGACTTTCAATACAATTATTGAAAAGTTAGAGGCGTTAGATTACCATGTTTCTTGGGAGGTTTTAGATGCACAGGACTTTGGTTTACCGCAGGTAAGGAAAAGGGTATATATTGTTGGCACATTGAATGAAAAAGTAAGCCTGACGGGGTTTAAAACGAAGACAGCCAAAATAAAGAACATACTTGAACAAGGCTTGCCAATAATGAATACCAAATTTACCAACTTACTTTTAAAGCATTTTTCACTTGAAGAACTTTATGGAAAGTCTATAAAGGATAAGCGTGGAGGTACTAACAACATACATAGTTGGGAGATAGGTATTAAGGGTAAAATATCAAAGGAACAAACATTGCTGCTTAATACGCTGTTCAAAGAGCGTAGAAAAAAGAAGTGGGCTTTAGAGCATGGTATTGCGTGGATGGATGGCATGACATTAACCCTTAACCAAATAAGGACGTTTTATGACACCCCAAATCTAAAAGAGATGTTGGACGATTTAGTAGATAAGGGGTATTTAAGGTTTGAACACCCCAAAAGTTTGGTTACAGAGCAAACTGAAAGAGGGGTAAAGACGTACAGGAAAGAGAACAAAAAATTACATCCTGGTTATAATATCGTTTCAGGTAAACTAAGTTTTGAAATAAACAAAATCATGGACCCTAACGGAGTTACACCAACTTTAGTAGCTACGGATATGGGGCGTTTTGTTGTTCCCGATGGTGCAGGGGTGCGAAAAATGACTTTAAGGGAGGGTTTGCGCCTTTTTGGTTATCCTGAATGGTTTGAAATGCCCGTTAGTAAGATAGAAGAGGGGTACGATTTATTAGGCAATACAGTTGCAGTATCAGTAGTAAAAAATGTAGCCGGAAGGTTAGCCCAAACAATATGACAGAAATCACAGCGCAAGGATTGCACACTAAACTGGTACAAGAATATAAACTGGTAGGTCAAAAAGGAACAATCCTGTTTACCTTAAACGGATTAGAGGTAAAGGTTATTTCAAGGGATACCGTTGGCAACATGATACAGGAATGGCTAAGGGAATGGATGCTCAAAGAGAAAATAACCTTTGAAGTAAACCCAAGTTCTCAAAAATTCCCTGACGTATATCTGAACCTTGCTGATAAAAAGAAGGGGTTACTTGAAATAAAAGCGTTTGATTTTAAGAGGGGTGCGGGGTTCGACTTAGCTAACTTTGAATCCTATTGCAATTCACTTCTAACCGATGCTTACCGCCTTGATTCCGATTACCTGATTTTAGGTTACACAATGTCAGGGCATGACATAACAATCAAGGATATTTGGCTTAAAAAGATTTGGGAACTTGCGGGGGCAAGCGGCCCCTATCCTGTCAAGGTACAAGAAAAGAAAAAGGTTATCTATAACCTTAGACCCATAAATTGGTATTCAGCCAAAACTACATTCAAGGCTTTTGAAAAAAAGGAACTGTTCCTAAAGGCATTGAACGAAACAAGGTATCAATACTCAAAAACCCATTTTGATAATTCGCATTGGCTTACACAAGTGATTGCTAATTACAAGCTACATACCGGGGAAACGTTAATTGTTTAACTTTTTTATTTGTACTCTAAGGGGTAGTTCCGTTATTTTTTAGTTAGTCCTTCACTCATCCCAAAACCACTCCCTATATGTAAAAAAATGCGGTATTCTCTAAAATACATTTACATCAATAATTCCTGATAGCAAATACTTAACTTCGGTGGCATTCCCCATGTTTTGTGTTTACGTCTTATTACTTTATATTCGGTAACAACTGTTAGCATTTTCTCAAAAATCGGGCAATCCACACCTATTAACCCACGAAATTGTGCATATTTAACTGATGCTAAATTTTTATACAGCTTAAAAGGAACAAATGGAAAATAGATCTCTAATAAAACAAATTAATTATACAAGTGGTCTATTTAATAAAGGCACAAAAAGAATTATTGTATCTTTATTGTTGCGATGCATATTGAATAAAATAGTTTGTTTTGTTATTTTCCATTTCATTTTTATACAAATAAGGGCTTAAACTGCCATATTCTATATACATCGCCTCTTGTATAAGTTTCCTTACCTACCGGCAGTTCCATAAATGCATTGGTATCTAATATATTAGAAAAATCTCCCGAACCATTTCCTTCCAGTGGGGTTGCTACCAATTGTCCTTTGTTGTTTACATTTACTTTTACTTGTACAAAATATTGTAATGACGGTTTAAAATGAACATCAACTCCTAATAATGCATGTAGTATGGGTAGTGCGTGTCTTCCTGTATTTTTAAATAGCCAAGGTAGTACATATCGTATCATGCAAAGAAAAACAGAAACAGGATTGCCGGGCAAAGCAAAAACAATTGCATTATTTTCATGTTTGCCAAACCAAAATGGTTTTCCGGGTCTTTGTTGTACTTTATGAAAAAATTTATGTACACCACAAGCCTCTAATGCTTGGGGCACAAAATCAAATTTGCCCATTGAAATACCACCGGTCAATAAAATAATATCATATTTTTCAAGACAGTCTTTAATTGTTTTTATGGTAGTATCTAAATCGTCATCAATATGTAGGCAAGTGGCATTTATATTTTGTAGTTTTAGAAGTGCCTTAATGGTGTAATTATTGCTACTTCTTATTTGGTAGGGTGCGGGTGTTTCAGCTATTTCTACCAACTCATTTCCGGTAGATATTATAATAATTTTAGGCTGTTTTTTTACAAGTAACTTTGTTGCCCCCACTGTTGCTGCAATACCTATTACAGCAGCATCTACTACCCTGCCGGCATTTACTACAATTTCATTTTCTTTTTTATCAGTACCTTTAAGATGTACATTCTGACCATTTTTTATAACTTTTGAACCTAAAATTGCCTGCTTGTCTGTTATTTCCAAGTCTTCATATCTAATAATTGTATTTGTATTATTTGGCAATATTGCCCCTGTCATAATTTCAATACATTCATCTTCATTATTAATTTCTAAAGGAGG
Organism: uncultured Bacteroidota bacterium; assembly: GCA_903916555.1. Lineage (GTDB taxonomy): Bacteria > Bacteroidota > Bacteroidia > Chitinophagales > Chitinophagaceae > CAIYTT01. The sequence continues at coordinate 3,131 of CAIWXG010000296.1, read as the reverse complement.
TTCGCCAGCTGCTTGTGTTGCAATAATTTTAAATTTATTGATTCCGTTTTCTATTGCTTTATAATTTATAGCAATACCATCCATAGTAACTTTATTATAGGCAGGTAGGTCTCTATCTGTTTTTAGGTCTTCGGCAAGTATATATCCTAATGCTTTTTCAAGTTCCAGCGTTTCGTTGCCAAAGTCTTTTTTTTGAGACAATATTATTCGTTCCGCTTCTTCAACACTTATCATTTATTATAATTTATTTAGAATATTTTTTTGTAAAAATAAAAAAGCATACAAATCTCTTTTTGCAAAGATAGCAAGCGGGATTTGTAAAGGCTAAATCAAAATTAAATTAACCGCCAATGCTTGCCATAGATTCTAAAACAGGGTCGTTACTGTTTCTTGCCTTTTCTGTCTCCCAACCATTTATGGCACGCTTCTGTAATGTATTTATGATTATATTCTGCAATTCAATATCTGTATTGTTTCCTCTTATAAGGTCGCGAATGTTTAAAACACCATGGTCGTATAAACAGGTTTTAAGTACGCCTTGCGGTGTAATTCTTATTCTGTTGCATGTACCGCAAAAGGAGCGTGTATAAGCTGCAATAATACCAACAGTACCAGCATGACCGGGTATCTTGTAATTATAAGATGTAGAATGGGGTGGGTCGGGTATTTTTTTAATATCCGGGTATTTTTCCTTTATATGATTTAGTATTCTTACATGGTCCCATTCTAATTTCAGGTATTCATGGTCTGTACCATTAAAGGGCATTTCTTCAATAAATCGTACACTTACATTGTCGTTTTTGGCTAAATCTACCAGAGGTAATATATCTTCAATATTTTTACCATCCATTACTACTGCATTTAATCTTAGTGTAATCTTATGATTGAGTAGTTGATTGTATGTATCTAAAACAGCGGGCAATTCATCTCTGCGAGTTATAGAAAAAAAACGCTGCCTGTCTAGCGAATCAAGACTTAGATTAATAGATTTTATACCCAATTTTATTAAATCGGGTATCAGTGGTGCTGTCTGTACACCATTTGTAGTTACAGCTATTTCATTCAGCCCTTTTAATTTAGAAAGTGAGGTTAGAAACTGCATTATGTCTTTTCTTACAAATGGTTCGCCACCGGTAATGCGTATTTTATTAATGCCCATATTTACCAGTACAGTACAAACTCGCAACATTTCTTCAAACGACATTAATTCTTTTCTTTCCAACCATTGCAAACCATGTTCCGGCATACAGTAAAAGCAACGCAAGTTGCACCTGTCAGTTACGGCAAGACGTAAATAATTAATATTTCTACCATGGTTATCTAACAACATTTTTCTACCGTATTCAACTACACGTTCCTCCATCTATAATTTAGAAGCTGGTTGGCAGTAAATTTCTAAAATGTAAAATTAAGCTATAATTTTTACATAGAATTATTTTTACAAATACACATGGTAATATACATAGTTATTGAATACAAATAACATTTAATTTCTTTAAAAAACATATAAAACCCTTTACTTTAACTATCTTACATTTAGCTTTAGCTTATAAAGTTTTGAAAGTATTGCAGTATTTTATACTTTTACATTTTTATTTATTGATTTGCATTTGCAATTTTATAATGCTTTGGGTTGAAATTTAAGAAGAAATGGTAATAAGTTATAGGAAAAGTAAAAAAGATACTCATTTTGATATATGAAATTAATCCAAAAGTTAACATTTATATTAATTTTTGCTTCCTTTTGGAATAACACCAATGCCCAGTTTTTAAAGAAATTGGAATCATCGGATGAGTTATATAAAATGGCAAAAAGAGATATTGAATTAAAAAAGTATCAAAAAGCCATTAACGAATGTAGGCAAGGTGTAAGCGTTTCTCCTCGAAATCTAGATATTCACTTATTATTAGGGCGTGCCTATTCTCTTGCCGGCAAGATAGACAGTGCGCGTATTGAAATGAATTTGGTAATTGAAAAAAATCCTCGTTACCGCGATGCCTATATCTATTTAGTAAGTATGGAGGCAACAGCATGTAACTATTTACAAGCTTTAGAATATGCCGATATGGGATTAAAATATTTCCCGAACGATAAAGACCTTTTACTTAGAAAATTAGATATATATAATAAAGAAGGCGACTGGTTAGAGAGCGACCGTTTAGCTGCCTATTTATTCGAAAGATACTCCAATGACCCTTATATACGAAGTATTTATTTAGAATATAAGCTTTCTTTAGCCCGTCATTATTATAGCCATGGGTATATTGATATAGCATTACGCTCTTACGAATCGGTATTGGAACAAGACCCTTTGAATAAAGAAGCATTGGAGTCTATTTATAATTTGGATGTAAAATCGGGGAACTATGCCAAATCATTAGCATCTGTAAATAGGGCATTATTATCTAATCCTAATTCGTTTGAATTGTTGTTGAAAAAGATAAATATATTAGAGGCTATGTCGCTATATGTAGATGCACTTAGTGTTATTAATAAATTACTAAGGTTATACCCTAATAATGCCCAGATTATAAAAATGAACACTTATTTAAGAATGGATGCAGGTGTTTACTATATGAATGCCGACCCCTATATGTTGTTTGCAGGTGTATTAGAAAAAGACCCGGGTAACAGAGAAGCTCTTAATTATGTAATAAACATTGCTTTTATGCGTGGGCAATATACAGAGGCTTTAACATGGATAAATGTAGGTTTGAAACGAAGCCCGAATGATAGAGACTTACTACAAAAAAAATTGGGAATTCTGGAAGCACAAAAAGCTTATGGCGGAGCATCGGTAATAGCGGAAACATTATATAAGCAAAATCCGTCTCAAGACAGTAGAGAACACATGTTAGAATTAAAAAATCTTGCTGCCCGACAATACCTTGCAGAACAAGAAAATGACTCGGCAATAGTCATTATAAAAACGGTTCTTACTTACGATCCTGCAAATCTACAAGCCACTAATTATTTAATAAGTATCTATGTGCAACAGAAAAAGTATGATGAGGCTTTACATACAATAGACGAATCTTTAAAACAACATCCTAATAATGAGCAATTGTTATTTAGAAAAGCCGGCGTACTTGCCGATTATCAAAAACACACGGAATCGGCACAAATATCA